>CAIRNC010000169.1 GCA_903879875.1 uncultured Bacteroidota bacterium | reverse complement strand
CCTTTTCAAACAGTGGATTTAAGCGAGCAATACAAAGAAAAAATTGTGGATTACATGTTCCGAGAATATGAAAGAGGTCGCACTCCGAATCCCGACGTATTGTGTAATCGTGAAATCAAATTTGATGTTTTCATGAAGATTGCTTTAAGTCTAGGAGCGGATTTTGTAGCTACGGGTCATTATTGCAAAAAAGGTTTGATTGAAGTTGACAATAAACCAGTATATCAATTACTTGCTGGAACAGATGACAACAAAGACCAATCTTATTTTCTATGTCAATTGTCACAAGAACAATTGGCTAAATCACTGTTTCCAATAGGAGAGTTGACCAAACCGGAAGTGAGAAAAATTGCCTTAGAATTGGATTTAATTACTGCCGAAAAGAAAGATTCTCAAGGATTATGCTTTATTGGTAAAGTTCGATTGCCCGAATTTTTGCAACAAAAATTACAAACCAAAGAAGGATTGATTGTACAAATAGATAAGAACGACGCTATATATAAATCAGAAACAATAGAAGATTTATCAATTGAAGAACGTCTAGCTTTGGAAGCCAAAAATCGCAATTACCAGCCCGATATGGGAAAAGTGGTTGGGAAACACCAAGGCGCACATTATTTCACCATTGGACAACGCAAAGGTTTGAACGTGGGAGGAACAAAAGAACCTTTGTTTATAATAGCTACTAACGTAAATACCAATACGATTTATACGGGTTTAGGTGGTGAGCATCCTGGATTGTTTAAAAAAACTTTATTTGTTGAAAAATCCGAAATCCATTGGATTCGTGAAGATTTGGCATTAGCCAATGGAGCAACTAGGGAAGTGATGGCTCGAATCCGATACCGTCAGCCACTTCAAAAAGCTACCCTTTATCAATTTGAAACAGCAATGTATGTTGCCTTTGAATCACCACAATCCGCAATTACAGAAGGTCAATTTGTGGCTTGGTACGAAAAGGATGAACTGTTGGGATCAGGAGTAATTTCCTAAAATAGACTGATTTTTTTATAATGATTTAGTGAAATGGTTTGCCAAATCTTCAAATGATAACAAAAAGAAGGCATTTTAATCATTTATAATTAGTTACACTTCAAAAAATATTGTTTTAACAAAATCATATTTCATACATTTGCGTCGAAATATAGAAAATGAAAGCGAAACCAATTATCGAAAAAACCAATTTACATCCTAATAATCAGCATCGTTTAGGATATAACTTCGAGCTACTAATACAAAAAAGTTCTGATTTAAAGAAATACGTTTTTATTAATGAATTTGAAATTGAAACCATAGATTTCAGCATTCCCGATGCTGTAAAAGCATTGAATAAAGCATTATTGATTTCGGATTATGGAATTCAAAATTGGGATATTCCCAAGGAATACCTTTGTCCACCCATTCCCGGAAGAGCCGATTACATTCATTATATTGCCGATTTATTAGCTACATCAAATGATGGAATTGTGCCAAAAGGAGAGACCGTGCAAGGATTAGATATTGGTGTTGGAGCTAATTGTATTTACCCCATTCTTGGAAATACTATATATGAATGGAGCTTTGTTGGAACTGATACAGACGAAAAAGCCATAGAAAACTGCAGTGTCATTATTGAAAACAATCCAAAACTGATAGATGCTATTAGTTTGCAGCTTCAAACGGACTCAAGATATATTTTTAAGAACATCATTCTTCCTGAAGATAAATTTACGTTTACCTTATGCAATCCACCTTTTCATGCATCAATAGAAGAAGCGACAAAGGCAAACCTTCGTAAAATCAACAATTTAGAAAATACAAGAACGACCAAACCTATTAAGAATTTTGGAGGTCAAAATGCCGAACTTTGGTGTGAAGGTGGCGAACTGGGTTTTATCACCCAAATGATTTTTGAAAGTGCTAAATATCCTTTGCAATGTTTTTGGTTTACAACTTTAGTATCAAAGAGAGAAAACCTTGCTAGTATTTATAGAACCCTAAATAAGGTTTCACCCGTAGAGATAAAAACCATTGACATGGCGCAAGGTCAAAAAATGAGTCGAATTGTGGCTTGGACTTTTTTAAGTGAAAAGCAACAAAAAGCATGGAAATTTGCTTAAAACACTACAAGTTACGCTTATAATTGTAACGCTATATTATTTAATTGAATAATATAAGTAGTTATGAAAGAAATACTGTAATGAAAACACAAAAGGAATCAAACCACATAAAACGTTCCATCAAAATAAGACTATTTAGTTGAATATAAAATAAATAGTCAATTAAATAAAAATTGACAATTAAATTAAATGATCTTCAATTTCATATCAACAAAAGGAAGGTATTGGCAGAAATAGAGATTATTTATCCGTTTTATTATGGCAAAACTTAAAAATTGTTATCCTAGCTTTCTTTAATACATTAATTTGGTTATTTTAGTGCTTTAATTCAAAAACTAAAAATAGTCTCATCTATATGGACATCCAACAAACTATCAATATTTTACGCGAAGAACTCCATCTTCACAATCATAATTATTACGTTTTAGATAAGCCCACCATTTCTGATTTTGATTTTGATACAAAACTAAAAACGCTTCAAGATTTAGAAGCGAAACATCCTGAGTTTTTTGATGAAAATTCGCCAACACAGCGCGTTGGAGGGACGATAACCAAAAATTTCCAAACCGTAACGCACGATTATAGAATGTATTCGTTGGATAATTCTTATTCTAAAGAAGATATTTTAGATTGGGAAAAGCGCATTCAAAAAGTACTGGGCGAAGTGTCCTTGCAGTACACTTGTGAGCTTAAATACGATGGCGCTTCTATTTCTATTACTTATGAAAATGGTAAATTAAAACGCGCCGTTACTCGTGGAGACGGTTTTCAAGGCGATGATGTTACCAATAATATAAAAACCATTAAGTCCATTCCATTGGCTTTAAGTGGCACTGATTTTCCTGAAAAATTTGATATTCGTGGCGAAATCATACTTCCTTTTGCTGGTTTTGAAAAAATGAATCAAGAACTCATTGAAATTGGCGAAACACCTTATTCCAATCCAAGAAATACGGCATCTGGAAGTTTAAAATTGCAAGACAGCACCGAAGTAGCCAAACGACCTTTAGACTGTTTGTTGTATTTTTTAATAGGTTCAAATCTTCCGTTTAAATCCCAATTTGAAGGTTTAGCCACTGCAAGAAAATGGGGTTTCAAAGCGCCAGTCGAAGCCAAACTGGCTCAAAATTTAGAGGAAGTTTTTGAGTTTATAGCCTATTGGGACACGCACCGCCATCAGTTGCCTTATGAAACCGACGGTGTGGTTATAAAAGTAAACGCGTTTCAACATCAAGAAGAGTTGGGCTATACCGCCAAATCGCCGCGTTGGGCAATTGCCTATAAATTCAAATCAGAACAAGTTTCGACCCGATTGAATTCTATTTCCTATCAAGTGGGGCGAACGGGAGCGATTACTCCTGTGGCCAATCTAGAACCGGTGCAATTGGCAGGAACCGTTGTAAAACGGGCTTCGTTGCACAATGCCGACCAAATAGAAAAACTCGATATTCGGATTAATGATACTGTTTTTGTAGAAAAAGGAGGCGAAATTATACCCAAAATTATCGCGGTTGATTTAGCGCAACGTCCTGCAAACACTATTCCTACACACTACATCACCCATTGCCCTGAATGTCAAACCGCATTAGTTAGAACCGAAGGCGAAGCCAATCATTATTGTCCCAATTTCTATGGTTGTCCTCCGCAAATTATTGGTCGAATTCAGCATTTCATTTCTCGAAAAGCCATGGACATTGAAGGATTGGGAGGCGAAACAGTAGCCTTGTTGTATAACAATGACTTAGTGCACAACTATGCCGATTTGTATGAATTGACAGTGGATCAAATATTGCCACTAGAACGGATGGCTCAAAAATCGGCTGAAAATTTAGTAAATGGGGTGCAGCAATCTAAAAACATCCCTTTTGAAAATGTATTATTTGCTTTAGGTATTCGATTTGTGGGTGAAACCGTGGCTAAAAAATTGGCAAAACATTATAAAAACATAGCAGCATTAGCCAATGCCAGTTTGATGGATTTGATTTTGGTTGATGAAATTGGAGATCGAATAGCACAAAGTGTAATTGAGTTTTTTGAAAATCAAGAAAACAGAACCATTATCGAACGGTTGAAAAATCATGGCGTTCAGTTTGAAATTATAGAACGTATCAATCCCGATGCCACTGACAAACTCGCTGGAAAAACTTTCGTTGTTTCTGGTGTTTTTTCTAAATTTTCCCGTGAAGATTTAAAGAAAGTCATAGAAGACAATGGAGGAAAAAATGGCAGTTCCATTTCTGCCAAAACCGATTATGTGGTTGCTGGTGATAACATGGGCCCTGCGAAACTCGAAAAAGCCAATAAGCTAAATGTACCCATAATTTCCGAAGACGATTTTATAGTAATGTTGGAGTAAGGATTTTAATACAAGGTTCTGCCTTCTGCTATTAAGTGCTTCAAACTATTTTGTAGAAAAGGTGGATTGTGACATTTTTGTATATTTCTATTTTAGCTACTTTGCTTACATTATGCTATTGTACTAATCTCAAGCTGTAGTTTTAAAACGAGAGCAAGTGTTCTTCTAATCATCACATTTTCTATTATTGTTTTGCTTTTTTCATGAAATAAGCCGAAAGGGTCAGTCGAATTTGGCTTGATGATGTCATACCCGAAAGCAACCCCATAAGTTTATGTTTGAATCCCGGAATTACTTGTAGTTTTCCTTTCATCATTCCGTTGTAGCCCACTTTAGCAACTGTATCTGCTTGCATAACACCACTTCTATATATTTGTGCTGATGCCATATCGGCTCTATCCATAAAGCCTGTTGCAGTTACTCCCGGCGAAAGTACAGTTGCGGTTACACCTGTACGCTCTAATTCTTTGTGCAATGCTTCTGTAAAACTGATGACATAAGCTTTTGAAGCTGCATAAACGGCTAGATGCGGTACGGGCTGAATACCTGCCACTGAGGCTACATTTAATATTTTTCCTGAACCATTAGCAACCATTTTTTTTACAAAATAATAGGTCAGTTCCGTTAGCATTGAAATGTTAAGCCCTATCATTTCTCTGTATTTTTCAATACTACGGTCCACCAAGGCGCCATAATCTCCAAAACCAGCATTGTTGACCAAGTATTCTACTCTTAAATTGTTTTTGGAACAAAGCGTTTTAATACCATCAAGTCCTTCTATAACCGAAAGGTCGGTGTCGAGAATATAGACTTTCACACCAAATTGGTTTTCGATTTGTTGTTTTGCATTTTGCAATTTGTTAAGGCTTCTTGCAACTAGAACAACGTTTATCTTATCATTTGCAAACAGTTGGGCAATTTCAAAACCAATTCCGCCAGAACCTCCAGTAATAAGTGCTACTTTTTCCATTTCTAAATGTATTTAAATTTATCCAAAAATACATTGGACTTTAATTATTTTCTTAAAAATCCAATTCAAATGTTTTTCGGAGCAACTCCATAGCGGGATTGATTTCGTTCAATCGGTTGAAGCGGTCTTGGGGAGTGAATGCTTTTCGTTTGTCCATGTTTTCGTTTACAGTCACTTCAATGGTCAAATCATGGTTGTGCAATTTGCCTCTTAAATAGCCAAGCAATTCGTTTTTTTCGCTCTCAAAATCTATTTTAGCACCTGTGTTTGGCAGTTCGTGCAGAATTTGAGTACCCTCTAATTTTGGGTCATTGATTAAAAGTAAGGCTTCCATGATTTTGTGACCTTTGTCACTCAAGCGTTGTGCATATTTGTTCCATTGCAACAGCATGTCGGTTTCGGTAAAGGCTTCCGTTGGCAAATGCACGTCTTCTTTTGGTTTGAAAGCGTTGGCTTCTTGCAATTCTTTTTTAGCTCGAATACTCGACAACGAAAAAGCGGATACTTTAGGTTCTCCTAATGCAGTTGGTATTGAAATTGTTGGAGTTGATTCGTGCAGCTCTTCTTTTCTAATTGATGGTTTTTCTACGAGGGTTACCGGATTTTCTATAGCAGTAAGTGCCGGAATGTTCAGAATCTCAGGTGATGCTACCGCAATTTCAAGTACTCTATTGTAAAAATGAGTGGCAGGGATTATATAGCCGTCAACTTTTTTTTTTCTCCATCAAAAGTGATAGAGGCCAATTGCATCAAGCAAAGTTCCACAAGCAATCGTTGGTTTTGAGAAACTTTAAACTTCAAATCACAATCGTTGGCTAAGTCAATTCCTTTTAAAAGAAAATCTTGAGATGCTTTTTGCGCTTGAATGCCATATAGCTTTTGCGCTTGTTCACCCGCTTCCAACAAAGATAAGGTTGCAGGAGTTTTTGAAACTAATAAATCCCTAAAATGGGAAGCTAAACCTGCTATAAAATGGTGTCCATCAAATCCTTTAGCAAGGATATCATTGTAAGCCATCAACACTTCTGGAATTTTATTTTCCAATATTAAATCAGTTACGTTGATGTAAGTTTCATAATCTAAAACGTTCAAATTCTCAGTAACGGCTTGTCTGGTAAGGTTGTTTCCACAAAAAGAGACTACGCGGTCAAATATAGACAACGCATCACGCATAGCACCATCTGCTTTTTGAGCAATAATGTGCAGTGCATCGTCTTCAAAAGTGATGCCTTGGTTTTCGGCAACATCAGCTAGATGTTCTTTGGCATCTTTTACGGTAATACGTTTGAAATCAAAAATCTGACAACGGGACAAAATCGTTGGAATAATTTTATGCTTTTCGGTCGTTGCTAATATAAAAACAGCGTGTTTTGGTGGTTCTTCTAAGGTTTTCAAAAACGCATTGAATGCTGCCGATGACAGCATGTGCACCTCGTCTATAATATACACTTTGTATTGCCCAGTTTGCGGCGGAATTCGAACTTGATCAATTAAATTTCGGATATCATCAACAGAATTGTTGGAAGCGGCGTCTAATTCGAAGACATTGAAAGCAAAATCTTCATTCGGATCATCATAGCCTGGTTGATTTATTTTTCGAGCCAAAATTCGAGCACAAGTTGTTTTTCCAACGCCACGAGGACCAGTAAACAATAGGGCAGAAGCCAAATGATTGGTTTCTATAGCATTGAGCAAGGTGTTGGTAATGGCTTTTTGACCCACAACATCTTTAAATGTTTGTGGACGATATTTCCGAGCCGATACTACAAATTGTTCCATGCAAATTTTATTTGAAAGCAAATATAGTTTTTAATATTCTAAATTCTAAATTTTGAATTTTAAATTTTGTAGTAGAATAAAATAATAATTTAAAAGTTAAAATTCAACATTTAAAATTGTTACTTTGCACCGCAGACCGCCTTATCGCCACGCCCAAAAGCGTGGAGGAAAGTCCGGACACCACAGAGAAGCATAGCGGGTAACGCCCGTCATTTTGAGCAATCGAAAGAGGACAAGTGCAACAGAAAGCAGGTACAGGTAATGCTGTAGTGAAACCAGGTAAACTCTATGCGGTGAAATTTCAAGTATATCGGCATTTAAGGATTTCTCGTCCGTTGTCGAAGGGTAGAAAGATGGAGCACGCGAGCAATTGTGTGCCTAGATAAATGATAAGGTATTTCTGAATTGTTTTAGATGCTAAAACAAGTTCAGAAAGAACAGAATCCGGCTTATAGGTCTGCTTTTTTTATAGTTTTGAAGTAAACGTTTTTATAAACAAGGTCTTTTAGTAATTACAACCTTAAATCAATATTAGATGGGACTTTTAAGCAGAATACAACATTTATGTTTTGTAACTTGGAGAATAAAAAAATTCCAATGGTTATCGAATTGTAAAAATGTAATCGGAAAGCCAAATTTGTATCATCCTTTACTTATAAGTGGAAAAGGCAAAATATCATTTGGAAATAATGTCCAAATTGGTGTGATAGCCTCTCCAAAATTCTATACTGATTACTGTTATTTGGAAGCTAAAAATGAAGATAGTGAAATAATAATTGGTAATAATGTAGCTATTAATAATTCGTTTTCTGCCATTGCTTGTTCTAAAATTAATATTGGAAACGGCGTGTTGATAGGTGTTAATTGTTCAATTATTGATAGTGACGGTCATGGTTTGGCAGTTGAGAATCGAAATGAAAATTCAATTTCAAAACCAGTTTATATTCATAACAATGTGTTTATAGGTTCTAATGTTACTATATTAAAAGGAGTAACTATTGGCGAAAATGCAGTTATTGGAAATGCATCGGTAGTTACAAAAGATGTTCCAGCCAATGTTTTGGTAGCAGGAAATCCAGCACGTTTGATTCGAAATTTATAGCTTTGAAAATTCTTAAACAAAATCCACTTTTAAAAGTATTGTCGCTCAACTCCATTTCGATGATGGTGAGTTTTGCTTTAGGTATTTTTTCGACCAAAATTGTATCTTTGTTTCTAGGAACGCCAGGTATGGCATTGATAGGCAGTTTCAGAAATTTTTCTTCAATGCTAAAATCCACAGCTACTTTAGGAATAAATAATTCATTAATCAAACTATTTATAGAAAACAAAGACGATAAAGCAGCACTTTCAAGTATTTATTCCACTTTTTTTTGGTTCTTTTTAATCATCTCTTCATTGTTGGGACTGCTCGTTTTGTTTTTTGCTGGACCAATTTCTAGTTTTCTGTTTTTTACCAATTCTTATACTATTCCCATTCAATTTTTCGGACTTTTATTGCCCTTGATGGTCATCAATACCTTTTGGATTGCTATATATAATGGCTTAGAGCAATTCAAAAAAATGATTGCCATTCAAATCATTGCTAATGTTTTAATTTTTGGTTCAACCGCCTTCTTGATTTGGAAACAGCATATTTTTGGCGGGTTATTGTCTGTTGCACTGGGCGAGTTTTTAATGGTTGTCGTTACATTTTTATATGTTTTAAAAGACAAACACCATTTTCAATTTGAACTCAAAAACAAAATCAACAAAGAATATTTAAAAGTAATCAAACAATTTTCTGCAATGGCATTATTGAGTGCCGTAATTGCCCCTTTGACCTTAATGCTGATTCGAAATATAATTGTAAAAGATCATTCTATACAAGAGGCAGGACTTTGGGATGGCATTAGTAAATTATCGAGCTTTTACATGATGATTTTCAGCTCTGGATTGTCCTTATATTATATGCCAAAATTAGCCTCCTTACAAACCGATGCAGAGTTTAAAACGGAATTAAAAATGTATTTTAAACTGTTTGTTCCCTTGTTTTTATTGATGTTATTGGCTGTTTTCGTATGCAAAGGTTTGATTTTAGACATTGCATTCACTCCAGAATTTGCTAAAATAAAAGAGGTGTTGATATGGCAACTATCGGGTGATTTTATTAAAATAATGACCTTAGCATTCGGCTATCAAATTGTGGTAAAAACAAGAATTAAAGACTATATTATTCTTGAAATGGGTTTCAATTTGTCCTATTTGGTTATGGCATTCTACTTTATAAAAGGACATTCGTTTGAAGGCGCTTTACAAGCTTATTTCTATGCCAATTTGCTGCTTTTTATTATCATTTTATGGATGTTTAGAAGGGTTTTGTTAAAAAAAGACAACCAATTGGAATAAAAATTACTTCTCCCAAACCTCCAAATAGCGGGATGCCATTTTTATATAGTGGTGTTCTTTTTCTATAAACGTTCGGGCGCGTTTTCCGATCGCAACAATTTCGTTTGGATTTTCAATTAAATAAGACAATTCGGCTACTAAATAATCGACATCGGGCAAGGCATTGATGGCTACTTTTTCGGTCAATTGGTAGTGGGTTTCAAACTCGGTTTCGGCACCTGTAAACACTACTTTTCCTTTGGCCATAGCCTCTAGCGCATTATAACCTTGGTCGAAACCATAAACTTGGTCCAAAACAATATGTGCCTCATTGTAGAGTTTAATATAGTCGTTATAAGGCAAACTCGTTGCGGTAATTATTTTTACTTTGTCGGGATAATGGTGCTGAATAATCTCCAAAGCACCTTCAAAATAGACATTGCCTTTCTTCACCGAACTATAAGAGTTGATGCCATGAAAAATAACAATTTTGTCTCGAATGGGGTTTTCGATAGCCTTGATTTTATCCGTGTTTATGGGGTTGGGAACAAAATGACATGACGTATTGGTTTGCAACATCGGAATTTTATAATCCAAATCGGAAACGATATTACCATCGATATTTGATGCAATAAAGTCATAAAGGTCACTATATTTTTTTGATACATATTTCAATGTATAATGATAGTGTTGCTTTAAATTTGGGTTATTGAAATAAGGCGTTAAGATGGAATAACGCAAGTTTTTTTGCAATAAAACCGTTACTATTGGCGTGTCTTCCCCACAGATTAAAAGATACTTTTTTTGGTTTTGAGCAAACAGTTTTCGGTATAATTTTATTTGCCATTTCGGATAGGTTTCAATGGCATCTGAATTGATTAATTGCACCACATCGTAGTTTTTTAATTGAGGCAATAGCTTTTGAAATCGATAACCACGTTCTATTTTTTTTAAATCTAGACCGAGAATTTTAGAAGTAATTCGATTTAAAAAATGCAAAACAAAAGAAGAATAAACGGTTGTTGCGGCTATGGACAAATCGACTGGAAATTGTTTAAAATCGTCGCCACTACCAACCAGAGTAACTTCATGACCGAGAGCAACAAGCCCTTCTTTTAAAGAATTATGCAATCTGCTGAATTCGCCAACCAAAAGAATTTTCATTAACCAACTAAATTTTTATATTTGTGTAAATATAAAACAAATTGACAACTAGTTTTACTAAAGACGATATAGAAATTTTAATTGCAACGATGAATCAATCTTCGTTGGATTTTTTAATTCCAATGTTTTCGGATTCCGCTTTATTAGAAATTCCGATTTTAATTGTCAATCAAACCAATAAAACCAATCTATTAGCATCGGATAATCCAAAAATCAGCGTCATCAATTCTTTTGAAAAAGGATTATCTAAAAGTCGAAATCTGGCTTTGCAAAACGCAAAAGGTAAAATTTTACTGATTGCCGACGACGATGTGGTCTATCATAAAAATATGATAACTACGATTTTGGATGCTTATAATGCGCATCCGAATGCTGCCAGTATTGTGTTTTGTGCCACCAATCTCGAAGGAAAAACCTTTAAAAAATATCCAAAACAAACGAAACCAAATTTGAATCGGTTGGACATCTATAATGTAATGTCTATAGAAATGACTTTGAATAAAGCAATTATTGCCGGTAATTCAGTTATATTTGACGAAGATTTTGGTTTAGGAAGTCCTTATACCATGGGAGAAGAAGCTGTTTTTTTGAATGATTTGAAAAACAAAAAGCAACATATTGTTTTTGTTCCAAAGAACATCGTTTCACATCCGGAAGAAACAACCAATCATAAAATTAGTTTAGAACAGAAATATCATTTGATAGGCGCACTTTATTCTAGAAACTATAAAAAGGCGTGTTTTTTATGGATTATTATACAATTTTTTTTCGATTTAAAACAATCAAAAATCCAATGGAAACAAGTAGTTCCTTTATATAAAATAGCCCATTTTGGAAGATTACACTATTTAAAACACAACAAATAAAATGAATATCGAAATTATTTCAATTCCGAAAATTGAAGATTACAGAGGCAACATCGCCGTGATTGAAAACGAAGTGGTTCCTTTTGCAATCAAACGTGTGTATTATTTATTTGATGTGCCTAGCAATGCCAAAAGAGGCGGACATTCTCACAAAGAACAGTTGGAATTGCTCATTCCGCTTTCTGGTAGTTTTGATGTAGTTTTAAATGATGGTTTGACAACACAAACTGTTTCGCTCAATAAACCTGACAAAGGATTGTTGATAAAGACAAATATTTGGCGCGAATTAGAGAACTTTTCTTCGGGTGCTGTTTGTCTCGTTATCGCTTCAGATACTTATGACGAATCGGATTATGTTCGTGATTTCGATGCGTTTATAGCAGAAGTAAAGCCCTAATGATAAATAGAAATCAGTATATTTTTACGTTCTAAATATTTTTTAAAAGCATATAAAACTTTTAAAATAAGAGTTGGAAGTTTTAGAATCACTTTCGTTTTTAAAGATAAATTATTTAAATCAATCTGATTTTTATAAAATTGAAAGGTCGGAAAGTCATTAGCCAATTTGAACTTAATTGCAAATTCTGCACGATACAAATCCAAAAAACATTTCATCGAAGGATTATTGCTTTCTTCCGTTTTGTATTGATTCAATTTAGGAAATTTTCTTTTTAAAGTAGGGCTATCAGAAATTCGATTAGGTCCTTCAAAAAAGTAACGCACTGAAACGGTATTGCAAAAAGCTACGTTTTGAGTACTCGCAATACGTATCCAAAGATCTAAATCTTCCCCATAATTGAGTTCTGGATCAAAACCTTTATTATTTAGCAATACGGTTTTCTCGATAGCCACTGCCGAAGTCAATGCCATGCGATACACTTTGCTAGATTCAAAAAAATCGGTTACAATTCCTTGCCAATTTGGTTGAGAATAAGCTTCAAAATGAGATGGAACTACTTTGTTTTTAGAATAATAATTTTCATAATTAGTAGCATACAATCCACAATTTGGAAATGTTTTATAAAGCTTTACTAATTGTTCTAAATGATTCGGATACCAATAATCATCAGCATCAATAAAAGCAATAAATGGACTATTCGCTTTTTCAACTCCAAAATTGCGAGCAGCAGAAACACCTTGATTTAATGTAGTAAATAGACTAATTCTATCATCTTTAATAGTAGAAACTACAGTAGCACTTTTATCCGTTGAACCATCGTTGACAATAATAATTTCAAAATCCATAAATGATTGCTCCCGTACACTTTTCAATGTATTTGCAATACTATCTTGCTTGTTATATAATGGGATTACTACGGATAAAAAAGCCATTTTTTTAGGATTTGGTTGCTAAAAATACAGTTTCTTTTTTTGAAAAGCCAAAATAATTGTTATCTTCTTCTGAGAAATGTTTGATTTCTATAGTAAAACCTGCTTGTTGTAAGCGCTCTTTCAAACCATTTTCTGAATAAATCCGAACATGATCTTCTTGACCAAAATGCTCCAAACGATCTTTTTCAGAAGTTATTGATTCATTTTCATAAGTATCTCCATCTTTGAAAGGTGTTTGAATAAAAATGATTCCATCTGATTTTAATACACGAAACAATTCATTCATAGCCAAACGATCCTCTTCAATATGTTCTAAAATATGATAACAACAAATGAGGTCAAAAGTAGCATCTTGAGCCTCTATTTTTGTAATATCAAATTGATAATCCGCTAGAAAATGCCCTGATAAATCACTTGGAAAGTAGCTGATGTTTCTAATTGATTTCAGTTTTCGAGCCAAACTTCTTGATGGTGAAAAATCAAGAATTTTGCTGTTTTCTTTGATGAAATTTGGAGTTAAAAGTGACCAAAGTCTTCGATCGCGCTCTAAACTTCCACATTTAGGGCACATCGATTCATTTTTATTATTGATAATAAAACGACTCAATTTTTTATTACAAATGTTACATTCCTTAGAATTTCCAGTATAAAAGGTGGCGTATAATTTTCTAAAAGCCACTTCATTTTTCATGAGAATAGCTTTCGGAATACATTTTTGCACTATTTTTTTTAGACTTTGATACATAGTTATGATTTCGAAATTGTACAAAGATAACCCAATCGGTACCAATCAAAAAGTAATAGGGAAGGGGAGTTACTATATAAATTTTTTATAATAATAGGTTTGGTTACTTTATGAATAAAGGAAAATATACTTTGAAGTTGCAGTTTTTTAATTTGGGTATATACTTTTGAAATTCGAGCATATTCAGCACTTAATAAATTATTTTCAATTAAATAATGGAGATTCAAAACGGCTTCTTCTGATTTTTTTAGAAAAATGGCACTGCTTTCTAGTCCAAAATGAAAAACAGGATTTTCAATATGTTTCATTTGAATGTTATTATTCATTAAATCATAAGAAAATAAAGTGTCTTCGTGTCTCAAATTTGGGATGTTTTCGTTGAATTTCACTTTTTCAAATACCGATTTCGAAATCAGAAAATTCAAAGTTAAAAAATTCAAATACGGGTTTTTATTCCTTTCAGTAACACACAAAGCTTCTCTGGAATTGCCATAAACCCATCGTAATACTTGGTTTTTTATAGGTTTTTCTTTTTGATATTGAATGCCACCATATACTATTTGTTCTGTTGAATTGCAATGCTTTAAATAGTTTGAAATAAAATCTTGATTGATTGGCATTACATCAGCATCAAGAAAAAGCAGATTGTTAAAATTTGCTTTCTGAGCTAGTAAATTCCGAATGGCACTCCGCCCAATGTTTTTTTGTAAAATGGAGTAACTACAATTTTCTAACGAATTTATTGACTGGTTTTCAGAATGAAATAGTTGTGAGTAATCGTCTAAACAAATAATTTCAAAAGGAATTTTGGCTTCCTGAATTTGTAGGTTAAGTAGTTTTACAAGTGGGAAAATATTGTAATTATAAGTTGGAATTAATATAGAAAGCATCAATTATAACTTTAAAAGTCCATATTTCAAAATGCAATAAATGGCTTTGAAACCATCTTTCCATCCAATTTTTTTCCCTTCTTCATACGTTCTTCCATAATAAGAAATCCCGACTTCATAAATTCTAATTTTTGAAATTCGGGCAATTTTAGCTGTAACTTCGGGCTCAAAACCAAATCGATTTTCTTTTAAAGGAATGGATTGAATTATTTTGGTATCAAACAATTTGTAACAAGTTTCCATATCCGACAAATTCAGATTGGTAAAAATATTAGATAACGTAGTCAAAAATTTATTGCCAACAGTATGCCAAAAAAACAAAATTCGGTGAGGTTTTCCTCCCATAAATCGGGAACCGTAAACTACATCGGCAAAACCATTTACCATTGGTTTGAGTAAAATATTATATTCTTCAGGGTCGTACTCCAAATCCGCATCTTGAATAATCAAATAATCGCCTGTAGCTTTTGAGATTCCAGTATGCAAAGCGGCACCTTTTCCTTTATTTTTTTCGTGTTGGTAATATTGGATATTAATTTTTGGATGCTGTTCTATGTATTTTAAAATGGCTCCATCAGTATCGTCTGAAGAACAATCATTTACAAGAATAATTTCCTTTTCGATTCCATTAATTAAGGTGACATTTTGAATTTTATCCAGTATAAAATGAATAGTTCGTGCCTCGTTGTAAGCAGGAATTATTATGGATAATTTTTGGTTGTGCATGGAAATTATATATTTATAAAAAGATTCAAATTTATTATCCACAAAACTACATTTACTTTGATTCTAAAACAATTAATTTGATTATTTTTGTTAAAATCGAAAGAATGAAGTCATTTTTAATGAAATATATATACCAAACGGGTATTATAATTTTAGGGATATTATGGATTTTGATATTGAATTTTTTACTACAACTTCAGCATCAAACTGTAATTTTCCCTGATTCAACAGGTTACTTAGCATCAGCCAATAATATTTATTTTTATTTAAGAGGCGACCCATATCGTCCTATTTTGATAGGTTTAATTTCAGGTATTCCTTATCTTTTTGGAGGTAATGATGATAGTATTTTTCAGTTTAGTTTATTTGTAAATAGTGCTGCTTGGTTAGCTTCGAGCTTACTTTTGTTTGGTATTCTAAAAGATTTTATCCAAAAAAAATGGGCTTTTTTGTTTGTCTTACTTTATTTTTCTTGTGTAAGTTGTGTACTAATAACCTATCATCTATTAGCGGAATCATTGTTCACATTTTTTCTTTTATTGTTTGTATATTTTTTAAAAAAATATTATAATAACAGAAAATTTTTTTATTTAGCCATTGCGATAAGTGTATTGATATGTAGTGTGTTAGTTAAGCCTGCGTCAAAATTTATAGCCATTTTAGTGGTGCTTTATTTTGTTAAAACATTAGTTCAAAACTATAAAAAAAGAGCAATGATTTTGGTGTATTTAGCTTTGTTGGCAGTAGTTATTCAAGTTGTAGGATTGAAGTATCAATTTGGTAATTTCACGATTAGCTACATTGATGGATTAACCTATCACGATTATATTTGTAGTAAAGCAAAATGTTTGGAACAAGGTAAAGAATACCATCAGATGGGAAATCCAAGAGCCGATTATTTATTAGCATTGCCGTTTAAAGACCAAAAAGCTGTAGCAGAAAAAGATTTAATTGATCAGTTAAAAAACAACAAAACGAATTTGATTAAAGCTTATTTTATGAATTTAATGGATAACAGTGAGCATGGTTGCTATATCATTATGGAATGTAAAAATAAAGCACACACGAGTTATTTTTCTAAAGTAAGTAGAGTATTATATCTTTTATCCGCATTGCAAAATAGAGTTTTTACTGTTTTTGGATTTCTTTTAGCGATATTATATATAATTAATAACAGAAAAACCAACGTTTTTTATGCTTTCGTTGGTTTTGTAATAGTGTATATTATAGGAATCTCAGGAATTTCAAGTGACCAAGGAGATCGCTTTCATATGGTGGTTTATCCCTTTATAATTATTTTAATAGCAAAGTATTTGCAAGAGAAAAAATGGATTAAACCGCCTTTTGAACCACTTCAAAAATAGTACCTCCTTCACATTTCAATGTTTTGGAAGGATATTTCATCAGCAAAGCGTAATCGTGTGTCGCCATAAGAATTGTTTTTCCATTGGCATTAATTTTTCTCAGAACTTCCATAACCTCCACACTTGTTTGTGGATCAAGATTCCCAGTAGGTTCATCGGCTAAAATAAGTTCAGGATCATTTAATAACGCACGAGCGATGGCAACACATTGTTGTTCGCCACCAGAAAGTTGATGTGGCATTTTGTTTGTTAAACTTTTCATCCCAACTTTTTCTAATACTTCATCGATTTTCATTTGCATTTCGGCATGATCGGTCCATCCAGTTGCTTTAAGTACAAAAAGCATATTTTCGTTTACACTTCGATCAGGTAAAAGTTTAAAATCTTGAAAAACAATTCCAATTTTTCTTCTCAAATAAGGAATTTTATCTTCTTTTAAAGTTGCTAAATCAAATTCGACAACATTTGCTTGTCCTTCGGTTAAAGGTAAATCAGCATATAAAGTCTTCAACAAACTACTTTTTCCTGAACCCGTTTTCCCGATTATATAAAGGAATTCTCCGTGGTTGATTTCAAGGTTAATATCGGACAAAATCAGATTTTTATCTTGATATATATTTACATTTCTTAAAAATAATACTGTTTGAGACATACGATTGTTGGTTTAATGTGTAAAAGTACTACCTAAACGTTTGTATTCAAAATAAATTTTAAAAAGGAGGAAGAAATATAATTAATAAGCATTCATTTGCTATATTTTTACACTTTAATTGATTCCTGCTTTTTTGTGATAATACAAATTTAAATCAATTCATAAATACCTGCAGAACCTTGCCCTGTTCCTACACACATACTCACGATTCCGTATTTTGATTTTCTTAATCGCATTTCTTCGAATAATTGTACCGATAATTTAGCACCAGTACAACCAAGTGGATGGCCAAGTGCAATTGCACCACCATTTACGTTTACAATATCTGGATTTAAACCTAATTCTCTAACGACAGCCAATGATTGCGATGCAAAAGCTTCGTTTAATTCAATTAAGTCGATATCGTTTAATGTTAATCCAGCTTGTTTTAAGGCTTTCGGAATAGCTTTTACAGGACCAATTCCCATGATTCTTGGTTCTACTCCTGCCGAAGCGAAGTTTACCAGTCGAGCAATAGGAGTAACGCCCAATTCTTTGACCATTTCTTCACTCATTATTAATACGAATGCTGCACCATCACTCATTTGAGACGAGTTACCAGCAGTTACACTTCCGTCAGCGGCGAAAACTGGTTTCAAACCTGCCAATCCTTGCAATGAAGTACCAAATCTTGGACCTTCATCTTTATTTACAACGTAAGATTTAGTTTCTTTTTTACCATTTTCATTAATGAACGTTTGTTCAATTGTAATTGGAACAATTTGTTTGTCAAATTTACCTTCGGATTGTGCTTTCAATGCTTTATTATGGGAATTGAATGCAAATTCATCTTGATCTTCACGAGATACATTGAATTGTTTAGCGACTGCTTCTGCTGTTAAACCCATTCCCCAATAGTAGTCTTCGTGACCTGCTGCAGCTACAGCATAATCGGGTGTTGGTTTGTAACCACCCATTGGAATGAATGACATACTTTCGGCACCACCAGCGATGATACAATCGGCCATGCCACTTTGGATTTTAGCCGTTGCCATTCCGATGGTTTCTAATCCTGAGGCGCAATATCTATTTACTGTCACGCCAGGCACATCGGTAACTTTCAATCCCATTAAGGAAATTAATCGTCCAACATTTAACCCTTGTTCGGCTTCAGGCATTGCATTTCCAACCATGACGTCGTCGATTCTTGTTTTGTCGAAATCAGGAAACTGTGACATCATGTGTTCGATGGTTTCTGCTGCTAATTCGTCAGGACGTTTAAAGCGAAAAACGCCTTTTGGTGCTTTTCCAACTGCTGTACGAAATCCGGATACTATATATGCTGTTTTCATTTTTTATATTTTTTTAAGAGTATAGAAAATAGAGTATAGAGAATAGACTTTTTAGTAGTTTAGAGTCTATATTCTTTTTTCTATGTTCAATTTTCTAGTTTCTTAATGGTTTTCCTTTAGTTAGCATGAATTGAATTCTT
>CAIRNC010000168.1 GCA_903879875.1 uncultured Bacteroidota bacterium | reverse complement strand
CTCTATTTTCTAAATTTTATTCTAAACTTAAAGTAATTTGTCCGTCATCATTGAGTTGAATGTCTTCATCTGACATGTTTATCTCGTCTTTTACTTCTAAATCTTCGGCAACTATTTCTTCTGGGATTTCATAAGGCAAAGGTTCCAAAATATTGACTTGTTTCAATTTGTCAGTAGTCAATTGATTACCTAAAGCCTTGAAGCCTTTTACAGCTATAAAGCTCTCAATGTCTATAGTTTGATTTTCCTTTTGAACCCCTTTTATTTTTGTAAAAACCAATTCGGCTACAGGACGATAATCGGTAGAAACGATTTCTAATTGGGAGTTGGCATGTTCGGTAATGAAAATTTCTTCCTTATTTTCGGTTTCAACCAAAAAGCGTTTGACATAATACCGTTCTTTTTCACCGTCATAATAGATAGCAGAAATGGGTTTTTTAGGAATCCATTTTTCCAATACGACCATGTCTTCATCAAAATGGGTCGACAATTCAGGCGTAATTACTTTTAATTTCCCCGATTGATGAATGATTAAAATTTTGTCACTAGGTCTAAATTCACCCAAGAGTTCCCCTCTTGCGTCCACATTTAGTCGTTGGACGGTGTCGTCAAACCATACTTTTCTTGGCAACAATGTTGAAATTCCTTTTTCTTTTAATTCTATTTTTTTAATCGGATATTTGGTAACGATGTTTCCTTTGGATGTTCTTCCTTTAATGGCCAATTTGGCAAAATCAATATCAAATTTTAATTTTTTGACACTTCCGACTTGGCGCAATAATATAGTAATTACTTCAGCTTCACCGTTTGGATTACAAGAAAAATACAACACTTGAGAACCTGAAGTTTCATTGGTTAAATCATAAGGTTTGTCACGTGTCACCCCAGAAACATTGAATCTTTTGATGTAAGATGGCCCTGATTTTCCATCGCGATAAATCATATTATAAATGGTTCGCTTATCGCTTCTATCAAAAATCGCAATGTGTATAATGTCTTTACCTACAAAGGTTTTAGCATCGACTTTGGTTATCATCATTTTTCCATCACGAAGAAACACAATTACATCATCAATATCGGAACAATCGGTTACGTATTCATCCTTTTTAAGACTCGTACCAACAAAACCTTCTTCTCTGTTTACATACAATTTGGTGTTACGTAAAACTACTTTTGTAGCCTCAATATCATCAAAAACACGAAGTTCGGTTTGGCGTTCTCGACCTTTTCCGTATTTCTCTTTTAGTTTTGTAAAATAGGCTATGGCAAAATCAATTAAATGCTCCAAATCGTATTTGACTTGCTCAATATCTCCTTCTAAAGCTTCAATTTTATCTTGCGCTTTGTTGCTATCGAATTTAGAAATTCGCATGATTCGAATATCTAATAATCGTAAAATATCTGCTTCGGTAATGGCTCTTTTTAAATGCTGAATGTGAGGTTTAAGTCCTTTGTCAACAGCGTTTATTACCCCTTCCCTACTGGTTTCTTCCTCAATATCACGGTAGATTTTGTTTTCAATAAAAATGCGTTCTAATGACAAGAAATGCCATTGCTCTTCGAGTTCGCTCAATTGAATTTCGAGTTCACTTTTAAGCAACTGAACAGTACGCTCTGTTGAAATTTTAAGCATATCCGAAACACCAACAAACAACGGTTTATTTTCCTGAATTACACAACCTAAAGGTGCTACCGAAGTTTCACAAGCAGTAAAAGCAAAAAGTGCATCAATGGTTTTATCCGGAGAAACTCCTGGAAAAAGGTGAATTAATATTTCAACCTCAGCAGCAGTATTATCCTCTATTTTTTTGATTTTGATTTTGCCTTTTTCATTGGCTTTCAAAATACTATCTATCAAAGTTGTGGTATTGGTCGAAAATGGAATTTGAGTAATGACCAACGTATTTTTGTCTAATTGTCCAATTTTAGCACGTACACGTACACGTCCACCGCGCATTCCATCATTATAATTGGTCACATCGGCAATTCCTGCCGTTTGAAAATCAGGATAAATGGTGAAAGGTTTTCCTTTTAAAATTTTAATTGAAGCATCAATCAATTCGTTAAAATTGTGTGGTAGAACTTTTGTGGACAATCCAACGGCGATTCCTTCTGCTCCCGAAGCCAATAACAATGGAAATTTTACAGGCAAATTATTTGGTTCTGCACGACGACCATCATAAGAAACTCCCCAATCGGTAATTTTTGGAGAATACAACACTTCCAAAGCAAATTTAGACAAACGTGCTTCTATGTAACGAGAAGCCGCAGCACTATCGCCAGTAAGAATATTTCCCCAGTTTCCTTGGCAATCAATCAATAATTCTCTTTGACCAATTTGCACCATAGCATCGCCAATACTTTGATCACCGTGCGGATGGTATTGCATCGTGTGTCCGACAACATTAGCTACTTTATTGTAACGACCGTCATCCAACTCTTTAAGCGAGTGCATTATACGACGTTGCACAGGTTTAAAACCATCTTCAATTGCAGGAACCGCACGTTCTAAAATTACATAAGACGCATAGTCCAAAAACCAGTCTTTGTACATTCCGGTAACTTTGGTAATGGTGTCATCTGCATTTTCAGTATTTTCGTAAAAATGCTGCATTCCTCCCGAAGTTTTTATGTCTTGGAATCCTTCGTCGCTAGTCGATTCATTCGACTCGTCGTTAAAATCGTCTTCGTTTGGAATATTGTTATCTTCGTCTTCGTTCATTTAAAACATATTAAAATGGCACTGTATCATCTGTTAGACCAATATTAAAATAAAAATTACTTTCCTCATGTGAAATTAAATTTGATCGTATTTGCAAAACTTTTTCTATGTTTCCGTTTTCAAATTCATCACGCATTTCATCATTTATAAAAAACTCCGAATATTTACCTCTAAAATCATTATTTAAAAGAAAGGACAGGTCTTTAACTTTTTTATTTTTAAAAATAAAAATGTTTTCTGATAATTTATTAAGAGAAACAACCATATTTGAACTCTCACCATACTTATAAAGTAAATTATTTTCAACATCAGAAATAAGCCTCATAATTTTATAATCTTCAACATAGTCAGAGTCAATTTGTTTAAAATTATTAGAATAATTTAACATAAATAAAATATGACTTTTTGATCTTACTGCTCCTAAATTAACTTTTTTAGGCAATTCAGGTACATTAAATGCCAAATTAGGTTTGTCTTTATAAATAGTTTGGTTACTTAATTGTTTTGAAAAATTCTGAAAAATTCTGAAAGCCTCTTTTCTTTTACTTGGACTATAAATTGTGAAATAATTTGCAAATGATGTTATCCAAAACCATTTTTTTAATTCATGTTTTTGTTCGATAGTTGGTTCAGAATTATTATTAAAAAATTCAACTAAAAAAATAAATTGCATATTAGCTGGAAGTAATTTATTATCTACAATCAACAACTCCTCAAAAAGAAATTTTACAACTAATTCAATACTTGCCATTGTTTTTTCAACTTGAGATTTGAAGTTTGGCTTTTTTGATAAAAGTATAATGTCCGTTTTTTTATTATCTAAATACAAATCCCCAAACGAACTTTGAATACTTCTAAATATTAACTCTCTAACTGCAATTTCTTTTGGTCGTTTATCAGTAAAATTAAAAGTCTCTAACTTCTCTAAAGTTTCATCAATCTTATCACCTAACCTGAAATCAGATGAATAAGTTTTAGCTGATAATATCCAATCAGGAGTTATTGGTTTTCCTTCTTTATTTAATAAGGTGAAGATATCAATTGCTTCATCTAATGTACCTCCAGCAATTTCGATTACTGGCATTTGATACCTTTCAAAAGTTGTCACAATTTTTTTTAATCTTGAAGTATATAAATTTGAAATTTCTGGTTCATAATCATTTTGAATAGTTTGCGATATAGTTAAAAAACCTTCAAAATCTAACAAAATATATACTGGAACTATATAACTTTCTCTTTCTTTATCCTTTCCTCTGTAATTTTCAAATTCTTGATCTTTTAAGTTATAAAAAATATTAAAAGTTGAGTTATATAGGTCTTTATTTTTAGTAAAATTGTGAATATCTAGTGGATTTGTTAAAGCGCCAAATAAAGATGACATTCTTTGATAACCATCTAAAACGTATTTACATTTTATTTACTCAAAAGTATTTATAAATTCATCCTTAATAAAATAGGGACCTACTTGCTTGGCAACTTTAAATTGTGTTTCAGGTTTCCAAAAAAGAAATGATCCAATTGGATAATTTTTTTTAATACTCTTTAGTAAATTAATTACATTTTCTAAATCCCAAATAAAATCTCTCTGAAATT
>CAIRNC010000167.1 GCA_903879875.1 uncultured Bacteroidota bacterium | reverse complement strand
TCCTTTATCAACAATATAATCTCCAGTCATTTTAAATTTGCCTAAAGTGTTGATTTCTAGTAATAATATACCGTTTCCTTTGCCTTTCATTCCGTGCCCGGTATTTCTATCAAGTATGACTTCTATGTCTGCTTCGGGATTGATATCTAAATTAAATTTTAATTCTAAACCATCGTAATTTTTAGATTTAGTAACAATACCATTTTTCAAATTAAATTTTTCTTTAGGAGAAATAAAGTGAATATAATTACTATTTGATACTGATTCTGAATTGTTTATAGGTATTTTAATATCGGTACCTTTACTTGATTTTGCATCTACACTAATAAGCAATCCATCTGTAGGTCCTGAAATAACAGCTCTTCCATCAATAAAAGCTTTACCATAATATGCTGAATTTTCAGAATATTCGGTATCCAAAACTAATAATCTGTTGCTATCAATGATCAAGTCTAAATTCCATTTGGCGAAATTTTTATGCTTTATTGTTCCATTCAGTTTTCCTTCAGTTTTATTCTTAGTGTCTGTTAAAGTAGCATTTTGGAAAATAAATTGATTTTCAGACAAATCTATTATTGCATTTTCTTTAAAAGCATAATTAGTGTTCAAATAAGGAATTTTTACACTTGTTTTTTCTAAAAACAATCGACCATTTATTTCTGGCGTTTTGACAGTTCCTGAAATATAGGAAGAACCCGTAACAAAGCCTTTAATATCCGAAATCACATCTCCTCCCAATGGACTGAATGCCGCTAAATTAAATTTATTTAATCGAACGTCTAAGTCCAAAACCGTTTGATTATTTTCAATAGCGAAATTTCCTTCGGCCAAAAAGGATTCCAAATTTTCGTTGGTCAATGAAGAATTCAATTTGAATTTTCTAAAATCATTATCGCCTACAATATCGAGATTCAAGGCTCCCAAATTGATGCTATTGATAGCGAGATTGTCTACTTTTAATGATGAAGTGGGTTGATAAATGGAATTATTTTGCTTGACATTAATATTCCCGTTTAAATTTCCAGCAACTTTTAAACTATCAATGGAGGGCAAAATTTTTGCAAGGTTGACATTTTCAAAATTAAGTTGTAAATCTTTATATGTATTACCTTGTAATTTACCCGATAATTCCATTTTTTGATTTTCATGCGTCATTAAAACGTCTTCAATGGCAAAATTTTTCAACTTTTTATCAAATACAATCTTATTGTTTTTTAAATCATTTTCATTTAAAAACCACAGATAATCTTTGAATTTTAATTCTGATTTTTTAATCCCGACCACACTGTTTTTGTTTTTATCAATCGTATGATAAAGATTCAGATTATAATAATCTTCGGCTTGGTTTCCGCCTTTAAATTCAGTCCTTACAAACAAAGTGTCTTTAGCTGTTACATTTATTAGACTAAAATTTGAAATTTTATAGTATTTGGTTTTCACACTATCCATTTCAATAAAAGCATTATACAACGGATTCTTGTTATCAATATCAATTTTTATTTTGTCAAAACTTGCATTGAAAGCTTTAATAGTTGGTGAACTAAAATTGAATTTAAATTCTTCTTTGTCAGAATTAATATTGCCGTGAACATTAGTATTTAACCCTAATTCAATACCAGGATAAAAAATATCTACAATTTTATTGTAAATACTGAAGTTGAATTTTAAGAATTGCCCTTTGATTATTTTATTGGGTTTATAATTGGCATACAAACTTCCCGCAGCATTTTCAACCATTTTTTGCAATTGGTTGAATTTGAATTTCCCAACCAATTTCCCCTCAATTACATCAGGTGAAAGTACTGAAATTGTTCGAACTCTTTCAGCATCAAATGTTGATGTTAGCTGAAAATCATCAAAAATATAGTTGTTTTTTTGATTTTGATAAGCAGCTTGCGAAATGTTTACACTACCATACAAATTATCAATCGTATTACCCGCAATATCTATTTTAATATCACCTTTAAAAATAGAAATAGAATCTTTTTTAAAGTTCAAATTTTTCAAATTAGCATAATCAATTTCGGCTTGAAAATCGTATTTGTTTTCTTTTTTACTAATATCAATCAAACCATCAAAATCCATGAATAAATTAGGATCATTGACGTTCAGTTTTCCATGAAATACAGGTGATTTAAAATTTCCATCTAATGCAATATTAGTGTAGTTATATTTATTATAATACAACTTAAAAACCTTTCCTGATACCGCTGTATTCAAATATTTCTGAGAAAAAGCAGTACCTTTTATATCAAGATTTGTTGATACTTTTCCAACATCGGAACGGATCAAAAAGGCACCAATATTAAAATTATCCAACTCCACTTTTCCAGCATATTTTGCTTTATCAAAATTATTAATTTGGCTCATTACCAAATTAGATTTTACATTCCCAATAGCCGTTTTTATAAAAAAATTACCGCTAACTGTCGTTTTTGTAACTTCAGTTGTTGCTTTAATATCAAATTGCCCCAACTTTTTTAATGAAACAGGCAACGTTTTGCCTAAAACATTAGGTAACATGGAAACTAAATAGTCGTAATTTGAATTAATTTTCAAAAAATTACCTTTCATGGAAAATATTTGATGCTCCGTTCCAAAACTATTTTTTAAGGTGACATCTCCAATAATTTGAGCTCTTTTGGCATCAATTAATTTCAATTTATGAAATGTAAGATTGTTTAGCGGTCCTGAAATTCTAGATTTGATTTCAAATACTTTACCTCTACCCAATTCGTTATAGAAATGACGAATATCTGTTGTGGACAAATAGCCTTCATTTACTTTTACATCAAATTTTACCTTATTTAAAAAGTCAGAAAAATCACTAATTGTATAGTTTAAAGCCGCTGTACCTTTTATATTGGAATTTTTTGTAAGTAATTCAAAATCATTTAGAATTATATGCTTTTTGGTATACACAAATTGATGGGAACTTAAATTTTCAATAAACAATCCTCTTTCATCTTTAAAGGATAATTTATTTATTTTAGCCATCACTTCAGGGCCATATATTTGAAAATGACTCGCTGAAATGTTTAGCTTCGTGAAATCAACTTCTTTAGAAATTGCTTTATTATCGTCAAAAACTGCAAAATGACTGTTGGATAAGTAGACGTTTTTTGCTTTTAGTAAAAAATGCTTTTTGGAATTTGGGTCTCCTGGTCCAAAAAGATCAACAAAAACATTGATAGAAGTGGTGTTTTCTCCTTTATACGTTTTCAGATTAAAAAACAATCCGTCTATTCGAACATCACCAAAAAACAAATCACCATTATATAACTTTTCAAAGCTTAAAATATTAGTTTGCACACGATCAGCATAGATTAAAGTATCTTTGTGATGGTCTTTAATCATTACCTTTTTTAGCTTAACGCCTCCAAAAATAGTTAGCGTAACTTGATCAACTTTGATATCCGTTTTAAAATCTTTATTGAGCATTTCCGTCACATAAGTTCCTATTTTTGTTTGTACAATAGGCAAAGAAAGGGTGATGCCTAAGACTAACAAAAGTAGAATAAGTCCTAATAAGGAACGAAATACTATTTTTTTAAATTTTTTGATACCTATTAATGTTATATTTTTGTCAAATATAATTCAAAATTCGTGTTTCTTTATGCAAAATCCCGAGGTTTTTATCCTTGCCATCGAAAGTTCATGTGATGATACTGCTGCGGCTGTACTTCTAAACGATAAAGTATTGTCAAATATTGTGGCAAATCAGTTAATTCATACGGAATTTGGTGGAGTTGTGCCTGAATTGGCATCTCGAGCACATCAACAGAATATTGTGCCTGTTATTGATGCAGCTTTGAAAAAAGCAAATGTAAAAAAAGAACAGCTAACCGCTATTGCTTTTACGCAAGGCCCTGGTCTAATGGGTTCTCTTTTAGTTGGGAGTTCGTTTGCAAAATCAATGGCTATTTCGTTACAAATTCCCTTACTTGCAGTAAATCACATGCACGCGCATATTTTAGCTCATTTTATTGATGAAGAAGGTTATAATAAACCCACTTTTCCTTTTTTAGCATTAACTATTTCAGGCGGACATACTCAAATTGTGAAAGTTAACCATTTTTTTGATATGGAAATCATTGGCGAAACTACCGATGATGCAGTGGGAGAAGCCTTTGATAAAAGTGCCAAAATATTAGGACTCCCCTATCCTGGCGGCCCATTAGTGGACAAATTTGCTCAAGAAGGAAATCCTAAAGCTTTTGCTTTTACAAAACCAAAAGTACCTGATTTGGATTTTAGCTTTTCAGGTTTAAAAACTGCTATTTTATATTTTATTCAAAAGAAAAAGCTGGAAAATTCTGAATTTATCAATGAAAATCTTGCCGATATTTGTGCCTCCATCCAACATACTATTATTGAAATTTTAATGGATAAATTGAAATTGGCTGTAAAGGAAACGGGCATCAAACAAATTGCCATTGGTGGTGGAGTTTCAGCTAATTCAGGTATTCGAAAAACGTTAAAAGAAGCCGAAAGTAAATACGGTTGGACTACTTTTATACCAAAATTTGAATACACCACAGATAATGCTGCCATGATTGGAATTGTAGGGTATCAAAAATATTTATCTAATCATTTTGAAACTGCAACTGTGGTTTCAAAAGCACGAATTCAATTTTAAATAACAATGCAATTATTCTACAATCCGACCATTTCAGCAACAACAGATTCCTTTTTTTTTGACAAAGAAGAGAGTAAACATATTATTAAAGTGTTAAGAAAGAAAGATGGAGATATCTTGCATGTTACAAATGGTTTAGGTTTTTTATTTACAACAAAAATCACTTTAGCGTCTGATGCAAAATGTACGGTTGAAATTATCAAAATAGAACAAACAGAAAAACCAAATTATACACTTCATCTTGCTGTTGCTCCAACTAAAATGAATGACCGTTATGAATGGTTTTTGGAAAAAGCAACCGAAATTGGAATCAATGAAATTACTCCAATTATTTGTGACCATTCTGAACGAAAAATTATTAAAACCGATCGTTTTGACAAAATAATACTTGCTGCTTTAAAACAATCCAACCAGTTATTTTTACCCAAATTAAACGAACCAATGACCTATTCGGAGTTCATCAAACAAGAATTTGAGGGGCAAAAGTTTATTGCGCATTGTGAAGAAACTGACAAAAATTTATTAAAACAAGCGATACAACCTAACCAAAGTGTTACCCTATTGATTGGTCCTGAAGGCGATTTCTCTGTTAAAGAAATTGGCTTAGCACTTCAAAATCATTTTATTCCAGTATCTTTGGGCAACACTCGTTTACGCACTGAAACAGCCGCTATTGCAGCCTGTCATAGTGTGGCGTTTGTGAATGAAGATTAATGACTATAAATTTATGAGAAAAATAATTTATTTACTCCTATTCCTTTCCACCGTTTCGTTTTCTCAAGAAATCGCATTACTAAAATACAGTGGAGGTGGTGATTGGTATGCTAACCCAACTTCTTTGCCGAATTTGATCAAATATGCCAATCAAAATATTCATACCAAAATTAAAGTAAAGCCTGGTTTGGTAGAACCCAGCAGTCCCGATTTGTTTTCCTATCCTTTCGTTCATGCAACAGGACATGGAAATGTAGTATTTAGCCCATCCGATGTTGAAAACATTAGAAATTACTTGACTTCCGGCGGATTCTTGCATATTGATGACAATTATGGAATGAACCAATATATTAGAAATGAAATTAAAAAATTATTTCCAAATCAAGAATTAGTTGAAATTCCTGCCAATCATCCTATTTTCCAAAAACCGTTTCCCTTTCCAAATGGAATTCCAAAAATTCACGAACATGATGGCAATCGACCACAAGCTTTTGGAATTTTTGTAGAAGGTCGATTGGTTTTATTATATACTTTTGAAGTTGATTTAGGTGATGGTTGGGAAGATGCAGAAGTACATAATGATCCTCTAGAGGTTAGAGAAAAAGCCCTGAAAATGGGAGCTAATATTCTAAATTACATTTTCAATAATTAGATTTAAATTTAAAAACACATAGAAATGATTACTTCTAATATTATTGCTAAAGGAATTTTAAGAGCACTTGCTACATTGGTTCTTATTGCTGTGGGTTTGTATTTTTTATTTCAAATACAAAGCATTATTATTTATTTAGTTGTGGCATTAGTACTTACTTTGTTAGGGAATCCAATTCAAAGGTTTTTAAAGAAACGATTAAAATTCAATAACATAGCATCAACGATAGTGACACTTTTTCTCTTTATATTAATAATTGTAGGTTTTATAATGCTATTTGTGCCTTTAATTTTATCGCAGGGACAAAGTTTATCGCTTCTAAATATTACTGAAATCCAAAAAAACATCAATCAGTTAATTGCACAATTAACGGTGTATCTTGAACATTATAATATAGATGCGGAGGGATTATTAAAACAATTCAATGTTACCTCAAAAATCAGTTTTGATTTTATTCCTATTTTTTTAAATTCAATCATATCGACTGTAAGTAGTTTGGGAATTGGTTTGGCATCGGTATTATTCATCACATTTTTCTTTTTAAAAGATAAAATAAAGTTTGTTGATGCTATAAAATATATTTTACCCGACCAACACGAAGAAAAAATATTGAACTCTTTGGATAAAATCAATAATTTATTGACTCGTTATTTTGTTGGTATTTTGATACAATTATCTATCGTTTTCATTTTATATTTAATTGTCTTATTGATATTTGGAATTGAGAATCCAATCGTCATTGCTTTTATATGTGCTGTACTGAATATCGTACCTTATGTTGGACCACTAATTGCCTCGCTATTAGCCGCTATATTAACTATGATTAGTAATTTGGGGCATGATTTTCAAACAGAAACTATTCCGCTGACAATTTATGTGCTCATTGGATTTTGGATTGTTCAAATTATTGACAATAATTTATGTCAACCTTATATTTTCTCTAATAGCGTTAAATGTCATCCTCTTGAAATCTTTTTAGTGATACTCATCGTCGGCTTCCTTTTCGGTGTTATAGGAATGATTATTGCCGTGCCCGTATATACGATGATCAAAGTAATTGGAAAAGAATTTCTACCTGAAAACAAAATAATTCAACTCTTAACTAAAAACATTTAGATTTAAAATTTATTACATATTCGCAAAATAAAAAATAAATTTTAATTATACCCTAAAAAAAATAGGGGTAATTTAATTTTATTTCAAATTTTATATATATTTGCATAATATTTCAAGGGTCAATCTAAATAAAATTAATTTTTATGGCAACATTACGTTTTCAAGCTTTAAAAGAAGCATCAAACAGAAGTTCGGTTAAATTTGAAGAAACCGACAGAAAATCAACCATTTTCGGTTCCAATGTATTTAATGACAAAGCAATGAAGCAATTTTTAACTTCAGATGCTCACAAAGGCGTTAAAGATGCGGTACAACATGGTTCAAAAATTGATAGAAAATTAGCCGATTACATCGCCATGGGTATGAAAGAATGGGCTTTATCAAAAGGAGTTACACATTACACGCATTGGTTTCAACCATTGACTGGAACTACTGCCGAAAAACACGATGCTTTTTTTGAAACCTCTTATGACGGAAGTGATCCAGTAGAAAAATTTGGTGGTGCACAATTAGTTCAACAAGAACCTGACGCATCAAGTTTTCCAAACGGAGGTATTCGTAATACTTTTGAAGCTCGTGGTTATACTGCTTGGGATCCAACTTCACCAGCTTTTATATATGGTACAACATTATGTATTCCAACTGTTTTTATTTCTTATACTGGTGAGGCATTAGACAATAAAATTCCATTATTGCGTGCTTTATCAGCAATGGATGATGCTGCAACAGATGTTTGTAAATATTTTGATAAAAACGTAAAAAAAGTAACTGCAACTTTAGGATGGGAACAAGAATATTTCTTGATTGATAAATCTTTAGCTTCTTCTCGTCCGGATTTAATGATGACTGGAAGAACTTTATTAGGACATACTTCTGCCAAAGGACAACAATTGGATGATCATTATTTTGGTTCAATTCCAACTCGTGCTTTGACTTATATGAGAGATTTAGAGCAAGAATGTATGCTTTTAGGCATTCCTGTTAAAACGCGTCATAATGAAGTAGCTCCAAATCAATTTGAGTTAGCTCCTATTTTTGAAGAAACCAATTTGGCTGTTGACCACAACTGTTTGTTGATGGATGTGATGCAAAAAGTTGCTGAACGTCATGATTTAAAAGTATTATTACACGAAAAACCTTTTAAAGGTGTAAACGGTTCTGGAAAGCATAACAATTGGAGTTTGGCTACTGACACAGGTGTGAATTTATTGAGTCCTAGCAAAACGCCAATGAGTAATTTGCAATTTTTGACTTTCTTTATTAATACTATTAAAGCAGTAAATGATTACGAAGCTTTGTTAAGAGGTGCCATTGCAACAGCTAGTAATGACCATCGATTGGGTGCGAATGAAGCGCCACCTGCAATCATTTCTGTTTTCATAGGAGAGCAATTGACCAAAGTCTTAGCGGAATTAGAAGGTGTAACTTCAGGTAAATTATCTCCAGAAGAAAAAACGGATTTAAAATTGAATGTAGTAGGTAAAATTCCAGATGTACTTTTGGACAATACCGATAGAAATAGAACTTCGCCATTTGCCTTTACTGGAAACAAATTTGAGTTCAGAGCAGTGGGTTCTTCAGCTAATTGTTCTAATGCAATGACTACACTTAACACTATTGTAGCTAAGCAATTAAAAGATTTTAAAACAGAAGTTGACGCATTGATTGTTGCTAAAGATTTGAAAAAAGATGAAGCAATATTTAATGTCTTAAGAGAATATATTAAAGTATCTAAAAACATCCTTTTTGAAGGAGACGGTTACAGCGATGCGTGGGAGCAAGAAGCAGAAAGAAGAGGCTTAAGCAACTTTAAAACTACTCCAGAAGCATTGAAAGCCAGAGCTTCAAAACAAGCATTAGATTTGTTTTCTGAAATGGGCATCATGAATCATGTTGAAGTGGAAGCCCGTTATGAAATTGAATTAGAAGAATATACTAAAAAAATTCAAATTGAAGGTAGAGTTTTAGGTGATATTTCTAAAAACCATGTCATTCCAACAGCAATTCGATATCAAAATACTTTAATTGAAAATGTAAAAGGTTTGAAAGAAATTTTTGGGTCTGATTTCGAAACTATTGCCAAAGAACAAATTATTTTGATTAAAGAAATTTCTAGTCATATTGAAGGAATCAATTCTAAAGTAGAGGAAATGACAGATGCAAGACGAAAAGCAAATGCAATGACTGATGCACAAGAAATGGCTGAATCATATTGTAATGAGGTAAAACCTTATTTTGAAATCATAAGAAACCACTGTGACAAATTGGAATTATTGGTTGATGATGAAATTTGGACGTTAACCAAATACAGAGAATTGTTGTTTACAAAATAGATTTTTCTCAATAAATATTAATCCTACACTGTTTTAAAATGGTGTAGGATTTTTTTTGTAATATTATTTAAGTAATTTCGTTATAAGTAAATATATCATGAAACATCTTTTCTCCATACTTTGTTTTTTTATGCTCTCAAATGCTTTTGCACAAGAGCAATTTTCCGTTTTTTTTGAAAGTAATAAATTCGATTTAATAAAATCAGAAAATGACAAATTGAACAATTGGATTGCTGCTAACACATCTGTTAAAATCGTTGCTATTGAAGGCTATACCGATGAAGATGGCAGTGATGGATTTAATGATACTTTGGCTAAAAAAAGGGTAGATTGTATTTACAAATTAATTAAATATAAAATTAATATCCGAGACGATTTTAAAACCCGAAGTTTTGGTGAAAATTTCAAGCAGTCTAAAAACAAAGCAGATAATAGAAAAGTCAGCATTTTTTATATTTTACCCAAAGATTTAAATCGTGAAGATGAAATTTTAGGAATTAAAAAAACTATCGAAATTCCTAAACCAAAACCCGAAATTCAATTTCCTGAAAAAATGGTATTGGAAAATCCCGATGGCACAAAATCTGAAATTGATCTAGATGTTGCTTTTATGAAGCAAGTTAGTAATGCTAAGGTGGGAGAAAAATTGAAATTAGATAATCTCAATTTCTACATTAATTCATTCGGAATTACATTGGATTCCCGTGATAAATTATATGAATTATTAATTATTATGGAGAAAAATCCCGCTTTGAAAATAGACATTCAAGGGCATTTATGTTGCAATCCGATAGATAAACAGAACTTGTCTGGACAACGTGCTAAAGCGGTTTATGGATTTTTAGTGGCTAACAACATTGACAAATCAAGAATTTCATACAAAGGTTTTGGAAGTACTCAACCCATTTATTCATTACCTGAAAAAACGGATGAGGAGAAAGCAGCTAATCGTCGAGTAGAAATAATGATAGTTGAAAATTAAAATAGTTTCTCCATTTTAAATAAACAAAAGATGAACGTAAAAAAATTAATCTTATTAATTCTATTGCTACCTATATCCTCTTTTGCACAACAAAAAGTAGAGGTTTTTTTTGATTTTGACAAATACAATCTAAACGATGTAGCTATCTCAAAATTAAATACTTGGATTGCTGAAAAAAAAACTGTTCAAGTCACTAAAATTTATGGTTATTGCGATTGGAAAGGCACTAATTTCTATAACGACACACTTTCCAAAAAGCGTGTAAATGAGGTTTTTATATTTCTAAAAAAGAATGAAATAAATATCAGCAAAGATTATCAAATTAAAGGCTTCGGAGAAGATTTTGAACAGTCTAAAATACAAGCTGATAATAGAAAAGTAACAATAATTTTCGAAGATAAAGTTATTCCACAAGTAGTTGAAAAGACACCTTCTGAATC
>CAIRNC010000166.1 GCA_903879875.1 uncultured Bacteroidota bacterium | reverse complement strand
ATCCTATTCCTGAAAAAAATGAAGAAGAAGAAAATATGAACCGTAGAGTTGAAATAATGATTGTAGCTAACTAAAAAAAAGCTGCCCAATTGGACAGCTTTTAAATTAACTTTTTTCTAAAATAGATTTCTTTTTTTCGAGCGGATTGACTTCTTTTTTCACAATTACCTCCCCTTTTATTTTCAAAATTACCTTACCTTCTTCAACATTAACAGCATTGGTGTCAACTGTAATTGTTTTTCTAATGGCTCCAGGGTTCATATTGTATTTCACTTCAATTTTACCCGTCATTCCAGGCATGATTGGCTCAGTCGGTTTAGAAGGTACCGTACATCCACAACTCGATTGCACATTTTCAATAATCAAAGGTGCATCCCCCGTATTTGTAAATTCAAATGATCGAATACCACTGTCAGAATCCTTTGACACGGTACCATAATCAATTGTATTGTCTTTGTCTTTAAACTCAATCTTCGCTCCACTTTGTGAAAATGCTGAGGTACTAATTACAAATGCTAATAATAGAAGTATTCGTTTCATCTTAAATAAATGTTTTATGAATGGTAAAATTACTTTCTTTTAATTAATGTGCAAATTATTAATTCTTAATTTTTTATACAACACTAATTATTTACTTTTGTAGCCAATGCAAAAATCGAACCATATATTTTTTGATAGTTAGATTTTTAAAGCAAACAATTATAAATCAACGAAGCAATTATAAAAAATGACAATTCCTGCACAATTTGATGCCAAAAAAATTGAAAATAAGTGGTATGATTACTGGATGAAAAACAATTATTTTCATTCTGAGCCCGATCACAGAACGCCATACACCATCGTAATTCCACCGCCAAACGTAACTGGAGTTTTGCACATGGGGCACATGTTGAATAATACGATTCAAGATGTTTTGATTCGTCGTGCGCGTTTGAAAGGCTTCAATGCTTGCTGGGTTCCGGGAACAGATCACGCATCAATTGCAACGGAAGCTAAAGTAGTTGCCAAATTAAAATCGGAAGGAATTAATAAATCCGATTTAAGTCGTGAGGAATTTTTAAAACACGCTTACGATTGGACCGATAAATATGGAGGAACTATTCTAGAACAATTGAAACAATTGGGATGCTCTTGCGATTGGGACAGAACTAAGTTTACCATGGATCCTGATATGTCGGCTTCGGTAATTAAATCTTTTGTAGATTTATACAACAAAGGCTTGATTTATCGTGGCTATCGAATGGTAAACTGGGATCCTGAAGCTAAAACTACTTTGTCCGATGAAGAAGTAATTTATGAAGAACAACAAGGAAAATTGTATTTTTTAAAATATAAAATCGAAGGAAGTGAAGACTTTTTGACAGTAGCTACAACGCGTCCGGAAACAATTTTTGGAGATACTGCCATTTGTATCAATCCAAACGATGAGCGTTTTGCTCATTTAAGAGGAAAGAAAGCGATTGTTCCAATTTGTGGCCGCGTGATTCCAATTATCGAAGACGAGTATGTTGATATTGAATTTGGAACAGGTTGCTTGAAAGTAACTCCGGCTCACGATTTGAATGATAAAGCTTTGGGTGAAAAGCACAATTTGGATATTATTGATATTTTCAATGAAGACGCCAGTCTAAATACTTTTGGATTGCATTATCAAGGAAAAGACCGTTTTGTGGTTCGTGCCGAAATTGCTATGGAATTAGAAAATAGTGGAGCTTTAGCCAAAACCGAAATCCACTTGAATAAAGTGGGAACTTCGGAAAGAACCAAAGCTGTTATCGAACCTCGTTTGTCTGACCAGTGGTTTTTGAAAATGGAAGATTTAGTGAAACCAGCAATTCAATCCGTTTTAGTAGATAGCGAAATTAAATTGCATCCAGCTCGTTTTAATAACACCTACTCGTATTGGTTGAACAATATTCGCGATTGGAATATCTCTCGTCAATTGTGGTGGGGACAACAAATTCCTGCTTATTTCTACGGCGATGGAAAAGAAGATTTCGTTGTTGCTGAAAATATTGGAGAAGCTCTAATTTTAGCGAAAGCCAAAACCAACAACCAACAACTAACAACTAACAACCTTCGTCAAGACGTTGACGCTCTCGACACGTGGTTCTCGTCTTGGCTTTGGCCAATGTCGGTTTTTGGTGGAATAATGGACCCTGAAAACGAAGATTTTAAATACTATTATCCAACCAATGATTTGGTTACCGGACCCGATATTTTGTTTTTCTGGGTAGCTAGAATGATTATTGCGGGTTATGAATATACGGGCAAAAAACCATTTACCAATGTGTATTTGACTGGTTTGGTGCGTGACAAACAAAGACGTAAAATGTCGAAATCGTTAGGTAATTCTCCAGAACCATTAGAATTAATCGAAAAATTTGGTGCAGATGGTGTTCGTGTGGGATTGCTTTTGAGCGCTTCTGCTGGAAATGATATTATGTTCGACGAAGAATTGTGCAACCAAGGAAAAGGGTTTACAAATAAAATTTGGAATGCCTTTAAATTGATTAAAGGTTGGGAAGTTTCGGAAACTATCACACAACCCGAATCTTCTAAAGTGGCGATTGAATGGTATGAAGCCAAATTGCAACAAACGCTTATAGAAATCGAAGACAATTTCGAGAAATACAGAATTTCCGATGCTTTAATGGGAATTTATAAATTAGTTTGGGACGATTTCTGTTCTTGGTTTTTAGAAATGATAAAACCAGCATACCAACAGCCAATCGACAGTTTAACTTTGACGAAAGCCATAGAAATGCTCGAAAACAATATGAAATTGTTGCATCCGTTTATGCCGTTCTTGACGGAGGAAATCTGGCAATTACTTTCAGAAAGAACACCAGACGAAGCTTTGATTGTTTCTGCTTGGCCAGAAATAAAATCTTTCAATGCGCAATTAATTACGGATTTTGAAAACACGATTGAAGTGATTTCTGGAATTAGAACCATTCGTAAAGACAAGAATATTCCGTTCAAGGATGCAATTGAATTGAAAGCCATAAATAACGATTCGACTTCGACATATTTTGATGCGGTGGTAACTAAATTAGGAAACATAACTTCTTTAGAATACGTTTCGGATAAAGTAGATGGCGCTTTGTCTTTCCGTGTAAAATCGAATGAATATTTCATTCCAATTACTGGAAATATTGATTTAGCTGCTGAAATTGAAAAACTAACTACTGAGTTAATTTATACCCAAGGTTTCTTAAAATCGGTTCAAAATAAATTGTCTAACGAGAAATTTGTAAACGGAGCACCAGAAAAAGTTTTGGCAAACGAAAGACAAAAAGAAGCCGATGCACTTGCTAAAATTGCAACTTTAGAACAAAGTTTGGCTGGGTTGAAATAAACTACAAATTCCTTATAAAAAAATCCCGTTCTAAATTTAGTACGGGATTTTTTGTGAATTATATTTAAAACTAACCCAATAAAAATAAGAATAACAAAGGGAAAATAATTCCAGCAACGGCTAATTTCCAACCGCGTTGTTTCCAACTGAATTTACCCGCTTTGATCATAACAGTTCCGGTTAAAGCAATAGTAATTAAGCTTATTGCAAAAATATCAGAGTAATAAATCCAAAAGTTAGAGGTGTTTTTGTGCAATTTCATAGCTTGACTTATAATTGGAGTTTTAAGGAATGAAATAATTTCTCCTTTACCCGTTTTTAGGTCAATTTCTACATCTTGATTTTCAAAAGATATTCTGAATTCGCCTTTTTTAACCATTTGGCGTTTCATTTTACCTTCAATACCCAATTGTTTGGCTAATTTTTCGGCATATTTTTCATTGATTTCGCTTTCGGCAGGTAGTTTAACTTCAATAGCTTTGGTTTCCAATGTATATTTTTCGGGATGCCATACATCACGGTGATTCATTAAAAGTCCAGAAAAGGCGAAGGATACAATTAATCCGATGTAGAAGTATCCTAAGTCACGGTGTAGGTCTCTCCAATTGATTTTTTTCATGATATTGAGATTTGGTTGAGTATTTATTTGGCGAAAATAATAAGATTTACTTAAAATTTATATTTTAGACTGGTCATAATTTGTCGTGGTGCAATAGGATTCACACTATAATTCTCATGAACCGTGTAATTCAATTCGTTTGTGATATTGGAAAGTTTACATAAAACACTCCATTTTTTCCAAGTATAACCTGCTGAAACATCAATAGTGGTGTAGCCTGTAAGTGGAATATCCCTGTCGTTAATAGTAACAGCTCCTGTTGTAGCATTAACTACATATTGATCGTTCCAACCTCCAAAACGTTTTCCAATATAATTCCCTATAGCTCCAAAAGATAGTCCTTTTAATTTTCCTTCAGGAAGGGTGTAGAAAAAGCTTAAGTTGGCGGTGTTAGCTGGTGTTCTAACCAATCGGTCTCCTTCTATAAAGCTACCGTTTGTGCCTATTGTTTTAGTATATCGGCTGTCGTTATAGCTATAACCTGCGATAATGTTTAATCCTTCAACAGGTTTAGCTGAAAGATCAATTTCTATCCCTTTACTTTTGATTTCGCCGTTTAACACTTTTATATTTGTATCGGTATTAGGGGTAATTCCGTCCGCTTTAAATTCGGCGGTTTGGGCTAAATTGCTATTGGTAATTTGATACAGCGTAATATTAGTACTCAATATTCCGTTCCAAAAATCTTTTTTCACACCCACTTCATATTGATCAATAATGGAAGCTTCAATCGGTTTTAAGTCAGCTGTTGTTCCTGTGTTTGGTGTAAACGAATTAGAATAGCTTGTAAAAACAGACATATTTTTGTCAGGTTGGTAAATGAACCCAATTTTTGGAGAAAAAGCTTCGTCTTTTAATTTCATTCCTTTAGTACTAGTGGTTGGGGTAGTTGTCAATTTGTACGTTTCAGCCACAGCTTCTTGCCAAGACCAACGGATTCCAGCCAACATTTTGAATTTTTCTGTAAACGAAATTAAATCTTGTGCATAAATTCCAAAACGATTGGTTGTGGTTACTACTTCTTGTGTATTTGTAGCATTGGGTTCAGATGTAGTTTGATTGTTTGGATTGAAAGTAAAAACATTGATGGTGTCATAATTAGCTGGTGAAAACACAAATGTATACGCAGTTGCTATAGAATTTTCATAATCAATACCTGAAAATGTCTGGTGTTTGATTTTTCCAGTAGTAAAACACGCTTGTATACTGAATTGTTCGCTTAAAATTTCTTCTAAGTTTTTGTTTTGTCCTAAAGGTCGGCTCCACGTTCCGTTAGGATTGGTAATTTGAATTCGCTCAGTTCCTTTTGATTCTCGGTCATAATTCTGATAGGAAGAATTGAAATTCATTTTCCAATTTTTGTTCAATGAATGATTCACTAAGGCTGATATACTTGCAGTTTTGGTATTTCCGTTAGACCACAATGCACCGTAGTAGTTATTTCTGCCTAAATCAAAAATTTGTTTTCCAATGATGATTGTTCCGAAATCAGGGGTCCAATTATCGTTCATAAAATCCCCTTGAAATGTAATTTGCGTTTTAGGACTTAGATTAAATAAGAACGAAGGATTGATGTAATAACGTTCTCTTTTTACCACATCTCTAAAACTTTCGGAATTTTCACAAGAACCAGTAAAACGGTAAGCAATAGATTTATTTATTTGGCCATAAAAATCAACGGATGGTTTATAAAAAGCATTACTGCCAGCTTGTAGGGCAATTTCACCGCCTTTTTTGAAAGAAGGAATTTTGGTAACCAAATTTAGAATTCCTCCTGGAGCTACATTTCCATATAATAAAGCCGATCCGCCTTTTAAAAATTCTACTTTTTCTAAAGAAGACACTTCTGGAATAGATCCTGCATTATAGCGAAATCCATTTTTAAACATATTGTTAGCAGACATATCATATCCTCTTGAAAAGAAAGACTCTTGAGCACCACCACGAGCAGATCCCACATATACACCATTGGCATTTTTAATTACCTCACTTAAACGAATAGCTTGTTGTTGTACAATAATTTCATTATCAATAGTTTGCATACTTTGTGGAATGTCCATGGGCTTCAGTCCAGAACGAACGGCACTTACTTTTCGTTTGTTAGGACTTTCTTTAATGACAATTACAATTTCTCTTAGCGTTTCCATTTGTTCCTCAAGAGTGAATGTCACTTTTGTGGTTTCGTTTGCAACGACTTTAATATCCTGATTTTGTTTTTTTAAACCATCAGCTTCAATGGTAATGGTGTGCAAACCTACTGGGAAGTTTTCAAAATGAAACAAACCGTTTGCGTCTGTTTTTGATACAGAAGTTTTCTTTCCTAATTTAATAGAAACACCCGAAAGCGGGTAACCGTCTTTTGAAATAATTTTCCCTTCAATAGTACCTGTTTGTTGAGCATACCCAAAATAGGTTGTGATACATAAAATAAATAAGTAACTAATTTTGCTTTTCATAACTGTTTATTTAGAATAAATAAAAATAATAACGGCGCAAATATAAAAGCAACATTTGAATTATCAAAGTTTATTTAGATTAAATATGAATAATATT
>CAIRNC010000165.1 GCA_903879875.1 uncultured Bacteroidota bacterium | reverse complement strand
TAAAACGACTTGAAGAATATTATGATCTTTTGGCAGATGAAAAATTACCAATTTTTAGAGGGCATTTTTTGACAAGTGAAGATCTAAAAATCAGAAAACATATTTTGAATTTAATGTGTCAATTTGAAACAAAATGGAAAACGATTTCAACTTATTTTGTTGAAATTCCAGACATTATTATTCAATTGAAAGAAATGGAAAATGATGGTTTGGTAATTATCAAAAAAAATGGAATTCAAATAACCGAAGAAGGAAAACCTTATGTTCGTAATATTTGCATGGCGTTTGACCTTCGTTTAAAACGAAGAGCTCCAGAAACCGAATTGTTCTCCATGACGATTTAATTGTTTATCAAAACCATTTTTTTCGTTTAAAATAAACAATCATGCCAATTGTGATTAATAACATTGTTGCCACAACGGTATAGTATCCATATTCGTATTTAAGTTCAGGCATAAACTCAAAATTCATTCCGTAAACACCTACAACAAAAGTAAGCGGCATAAAAATAACAGAAACAGCTGTTAGAATTTTCATAATCTCATTCATTCGGTGACTTTGTGAAGAGAAATAAAAATTTGAGGCACTATCTAAGGTGTTCATGTCATATTCTATTTGGTCCAATAGTTCTAAACTCTTTTGATGCAAACGAGCAAAAAAAGTGTAATTGGCTTTTTCAATTCCATCATAATCATCGTCTTCATGTATGCTTTTTAAATTAAATAAGGCATCGCGCAAAGGCAATATCGAGCGTTTTAGAAAATTTAAATTTTCTCTATTCTTCTCAATCTGCACCAAAACCGTTGGTTTATCACTTGTTTTGGCCTCAATCATCAACTCTTCAATTCGATCTTCAAAATATTCAATTGTAATAAAAAAATTTTCCATTACTGCTTCAAGTAACAAATACAGCAAATAATCATTTTTCTTTTTACGAACGATGCCACTGTGGGTTTTAATACGCTCTCTAATATGTGTGAAAAAATCGCTCTTTTTTTCTTGGAAGGAAACTAATAATTTGTCTTTTAACAAAAAACTGATTTGCTCAACATGAACATGTTCATAATCTTCGCCTGGCAAAATAGATTTAATGCTAAAAAACAAAACATCGTCTAACTCTTCCATTTTACTGCGACGGGTCGTGTTTAGAATATCGCTAATTATGAAATTGTCAATAGAAATTAGTTCACCAACTTGTTTGATCAATTCAATATTATGCAATCCATGGACATTTAACCACTTTACATCTTCTTTTTGGGCATCATCTTGAATTTCTTTTTGAACACGGATTAAATCAACATTTTTGTACTCTTCATATCCTTGGTCGTTATATACAAAGAGTTGCATTTCAACTGGGTCTGATTTATGAATTCCAGTATATTCAAAATAATTGGGTTGTACTTTTCTTACTTTTTTATATTTGACTCTTCTCAAAACCTATTTTTTTTTGATAAAGATAGGAGTTTTTAAAATTCCAAATTACATTTACCAAAAAAATAAGCATGCTAACGCTACTCATCAACATAAAAGAGCTTTTACAAATTAGGGAAGCGACTATCGAAAAAGTTTCTGGTGCTGAAATGGCAACACTTCCAAGCTTAAAAAACGCTTACCTTTTAATTGAAAATAATTGTATTAAAGCTTTTGGTACAATGGACAATATGCCAAAAATTGAAACAGACAAAACAATAGATTGTTCAGGTCGAATAGTACTGCCTTCGTGGTGTGACAGCCATTCTCATTTGGTTTATGCTGGCAATCGGGAGCAAGAATTTGTGGACAGAATCAATGGTTTGAGCTACGAAGAAATTGCCAATCGCGGAGGTGGTATTCTAAACTCTGCCAATAACCTCAACGCTACTTCCGAAGACGAAATTTATGAACAATCTCGAGTACGATTAGAAGAAGTGATGCGTTTGGGTACAGGTGCAATCGAAATAAAATCAGGTTATGGACTAACGGTTGAAGGAGAACTCAAAATGCTTCGTGTCATTCAACGTTTGAAAAAAAATTACCCCATAGCAATAAAAGCCACTTTTCTTGGCGCTCATGCTTTCCCTACTGCATTTAAAGACAATCATTCCGCATATATAGATAGCATCATTACTGAAATGCTACCCAAAATTGCCGAAGAGAACCTAGCCGATTATATTGATGCTTTTCTAGAAACAGGCTATTTTTCTGTAGAAGAAACGGAAAGGATTATGGAAGCTGGTACCAAATATGGTTTGCAAGCCAAAATTCATGTCAACCAATTTACTGCTATAAATGGAATTGCTGCTTGTGTTAAGCACCATGCACTAACAGTAGATCACCTTGAAATTGTAACCGATGCCGATATTGAAGTTTTAAAAAACACTATTACTATGCCTGTGGCTTTGCCTTCGTGTTCTTATTTTATTAGTATTCCTTACACACCTGCTCGAAAAATGATTGCTGCTGGTTTACCTCTCGCATTGGCAACCGATTTCAATCCTGGTACGACACCATCAGGAAACATGAATTTTGTTGTTGCTACCGCTTGCATCAAAATGAAAATGACTCCAGAAGAAGCTATAAATGCCGCAACCCTGAATGGTGCTTATGCCATGGGACTTGCCGCAACTCACGGAAGTATTACTGTAGACAAAATAGCCAATTTAATTATTACAAAACCAATTCCTTCTTATTACCAAATTCCTTATGCTTTCGGAAGTAATTTAATTGAAAATGTGATTCTTGAAGGGGAAAAATATTAGTTAATTTAACTAAATTCTAAATATTGAAAGTAAAACAAAATAGAGTTTAAGATAAAAATACTTTAATAAAAATTGAAAATTATTTACATTAATATCCTATTCGCTTGAGCGAAAGATTTACCATAATAGGGCTCTTTTGTTGAGGAAACAATAACCCCTTTTTGGTTTGAAGCATGGATGAATTTTATTTCATCGTTGTTGACTTCTATGACTAAACCTACATGATTTATTGCACTTTTGCCATTGGTTTTAAAGAAAATTAAATCTCCTTTTTGGATTTCTTCCGATTGAAGTTTTTTCCCCATTTTAGACATTTCTGCCGAAGTTCTTGGCAATTTAATTTCAAATTTCAGGAACGTAGCATAAATCAATCCTGAACAGTCAAAACCCTCTGGAGTGATTCCTCCTGCCTTATAACTTGTGCCCAGATTCTCAGAGGCGGTTTTAATCAATTGTTTTACAAATTGATTGGAAAGAGCTTTGGTATTGTTGCTTTCTTTGCTACTAGAATTACTACTATGCGTAGATTTACAAGCGCTGAAAAATACAAGAAGCAGTAAAAGGGAGAGGCTTTTTTTCAAAATAGTTTTGTTTTGGATAAAAATAAAGATTTTATGTCGGGGCTTTTTATTATTGCCTTTTAATATTTTTTCATTTCAATGTTACGAAAAACATTTAATTTACTCAGAAATTTACAAAATAAAAAAAGAGTAAAAGCCTGTGGCATTTTACTCTTTTTATGTCATTTGATGCAGAAATTTTATTTTCTAATAAACGACTGAATTATCGTCTTAACTTTAATGTTTAGTTTTTAACGATTTTTTTAGAAACAACTCCTTGACTAGTTGCTAACTTCAACATATAAACACCAGCTGAAAGCTCATTTATGGAAATTTGGTTTCCATTTGTAAGTAGCGCTTGGCTTTTTACTACTCTACCATTCAAATCTAAAATTTCAATTGCACTTACAGTAGCGTTAATATCATTTGCTATATTAATGATTCCGTTAGAAGGGTTAGGATAAACAGAAAAATTAGAAGATGCAAATTCATTTGTTCCTAATACAGAACTAACATTTATTGTGTCTAAACGTAAAGTAGCTGCAGCAGTACCCGTATTTAATGCTGAAATATCATTGAATGCAAAATAATAAATTCCTGCTGTAGGAGCTACAAATGCAGGTGCAGTAGTTTGTGCATAAGATGTGTTTAACAATGCTGGATTTGCCCAGATTTGCGTTGTTTGTGCAGCTGGAGTAGCAGCGTTACCTGCAGTCAAACGTAAACTTCTTGCAGTTCCACAACGAGTCCAAAAAGATATTGTTACTGACTCATTTGCAGCCAGTGTCATTGGAGGTGTAAACAACCAGTTATTAGTAGCTGCTGTTATACTATTATTTAATATCCAATATTGTCCTACGCCACCTTGTGCATTAGCAGCTGTTGCTCCTAAACCATAGGCTCCATTACCACTTGTTGTCCATCCAGCTACTTGATTTGCATCGTCAAAAGTACAAGCATAAGGACAAGCTTTTACTAAGGCTACAGTTCTAACTGCTGTCCAAGGACTTTGATTTGCGGCATCACAATAACCTCTAATATAGTACTGATAATTGGCAAATGGAGTTAAACCTGAAAGTGTAATTGAATTAGTTGGAGTTAAAACAGTAGTTCCAGTTCCCTGAGTAAAACCATACAAACCATATTCAACTTGGTATTGAGATGGACTACTTACTGATGCAACCCAATTTAATGTTGCAGAAGTAGTAGTTAAATCAGTTGTAGCATTAAAATAATAAGGTTTAACACAAGTTGAAGAAGTAAAATTGAAATCAAAATCGAATCCGTTAGCATCCCAGTAATTGTCCCAAGCGATGTAGTAAGTAACACCAGATTGAACCGGGAAAGTAATAGTTGATAAATATTGAGTTGATGAAGTATCATCATTAGCGTCATAACATACTAACGCATCACAAGTTCCAGTAAAAATAGAAACTTTAGTGTCTACACTAAATGGAGCAACATTAGTCCCTAAGTTTGAAGTCATTGTAACTTCTCCACTTGCAGTAGGAGTAAATGAATACCAAATTGCATAAATTGCACCTCCATTGCTATCCAATGTGTGATTGTAACAATTATTTGCAAAAACTCCGTCAACCGCGGGTGCTGAAACAGTTCCATTTGTTGTGATTGCTATTGCATTAGCGCAATCAGATTGGGCAGAAACTTGAAATGCTCCCATAACAAAAAACGTAAAAAGTAGTAATTTTTTCATATTTATAATTTTAAATTTGATGACAAATATAAAATTAATATTTTAATTATGTTAATTATACATGACAAACTAAAACAATATTTAACATTTTATTTTTTATGAATTTAATATTTCTGTATTTGTCCTAAAAAAACAGCATTTTTTTTCAAGCAATAGTAAAACCTATTAAAAAATTTAATTTTTAATTTACTTTTAAGTCAGTTTATATATACAAATTGACATTAATAAAGTATATTCCATTATTCAAATCAGAAACATTTCTTTGAATCTTAGTAATTCTATTAAAAATAAATTTATTTAGTGTATCTTGTTATAAAAAGTCAATAAGTTATAGTGCTCGTTAATAAAAAAAGGAATCAAATTCTGTTGTGATTTTCACACGTTGCAATTCCCTCTACGGTGGTTATAGTACTCTACCAAGCAATTGGTCTATAATCTTTCAAGAATTTTCCACACCAATGTTTTTCTGTGTTAATGCCTTCAAACAAAGGGTCTAAAACTCTTGCCGCACCATCAACAATATCTAAAGGCGGATGAAAATCTTGTTCTTCTTGCTTTCGTTTGGCTAATTCTGCTGGGTCTTCGTCCGTTACCCAACCAGTATCTACAGCATTCATAAAAATACCGTCTTTTGCTAAAGTTCCAGCGGCGGTGTGGGTTAACATATTCAAAGCGGCTTTCGCCATATTGGTATGTGGATGGCGGTCTTCCTTGAAATCACGGTAAAACTTGCCTTCCATCGCTGAAACATTGATGATGTGTTTTTTGCCCGTGTTGTCATTTTTCATGACTTCCGAAAGGCGATTGCACAACACAAAAGGCGCAACAGAATTTACGAGTTGCACTTCAATCATTTCGGTGGTTTCTATTTGCCCCAATTTCAATCGCCAACTGTTGGTTTTTCTTAAATCGACTTGTTGCAAATCGGCATCCAACTCCCCTTCTGGAAAAACTTCTTTGGCTACCAAGGCATTGTCAAACGAATATGGAATTTGTGATAATTTAGCTGATGCCCGTAAACCAATGCCTGGCTCTGGTCCGTGCCAAGTAACTGGCATATTTTCATTGGATGAAAATCCTGTGGTTAAAACTTTTAATTCATCGAGACAATTGGTATGATCCAATAATAAATTCTGAACATTTATAGGTAAAGACGCAATTGGTCGCTCTTCATTTTCCATTAAATGGGCATAAAATCCTGATGGACGACGTACCGTTTGCGCAGCATTATTAATTAAAATATCCAATCGCTCGTATTTTTGTTCTATAAAATTGCAGAAAATCTCTACACTCGGAATGTGACGTAAATCCAATCCGTGAATCTTCAAGCGGTGTCCCCAATCCATAAAATCATCTTCTTTAGCAAATCGCAAAGCCGAATCTACTGGGAAACGAGTCGTCGCAATAACAGTAGCACCACCCCTCAAAAGCATCAAACTAATATGATATCCAATTTTTAATCTTGAACCTGTAATTACAGCAATTTGTCCATTTACGTCGGCAGTTTGAAAACGTTTAGCATAATTAAAATCGCCACAATCGGGACACATCGTGTCATAAAAATGGTGCATGTCAATGTATTCCTTCTTGCAAACATAGCAGTTTTGTGGTGTTTCTAATTTGCGTTGTTCTTTGCTGGCGAGTTCATTCAAAGCCAACAATTTTGGCGCTACAAAAACACTGGCTTCGCGAGCCGACCGAATACCAGTTTCCTTACGAGCCGTTCTATCTTTCTTTTCTTGTTTGCGCTTGGCAGCCAATTTTCCGTCTTTTTTTCTACGCGAAAATTCTTCTCTATCAGGTCTTGAGAACATCCCCGCTTCTTTAATCAAAGCGGTTCGTTGCTCCTTTGGGATGTCAAATATTTGATTGGTATCCGTATTTAATTGTGCCAAAATAGCAATGCATCGCTTAATTTCTTCGGATGTTATGGTACTTTTATGTGCTAATTCTTCCTTCATAATCATTAAAAAAAAGGCATTCCAATTATAGCAAATACCAAGACTCCAAAGATAGTCTTAAAAGTTTGAAAGTCGAAAGTAATACCATCTTGTCTTTTGAAATTGCAACTTGAGACTTGTAACTTTTTTATATCTTTACACCTCCCTTATAAAACAAGGCACAAAACGTTTTATGTTATTTCAAATAAAAGCTTATCTCCAATTCCTTTGGAATTCCAAAAACGAACATGCGGTGCATTCGCCTTTTGTGTTCCATTTGTTGACCAAATGTTTTTATGATAAAAAGCCAAAACCTGACCCGAGCGGTAGCGAACAGGCGAAGCAATATTCGATTTTAAAAAACTACCGAAAATCGCTGTTAGAAAACAAGAATTACATCGAAGTTACCGACTTCGGAGCTGGCTCTAAAGTTTTTAAAACCAATAAAAGACAAATTGCAAAAATTGCAAAAGCAGCAGGAATTAGTTCAAATCGTGCCCAATTACTTTGTCGAATTACAAAATATTTCCAGCCTAAAAGTGTACTGGAAATCGGAACTTCATTGGGTTTAGCCACTGCTGCCCTAGCTTTGGGAAATCCAAAAGCAAAAATCACAACATTGGAAGGATGTCTAGCAACGGCAAAACAATGTCAATTGCTATTGCAAAAATTCAATATCAATACTGTTGATTTAATAACTACCGAATTTTCAGAATACTTCAAAACTTACAACTTACAACCTACTACCCAAAACCTCATTTACTTCGACGGCAATCATTCTAAAGCTGCTACTTTAAATTATTTCGAACTTTTATTACCAACGACAACCAACGAAACTGTGTGGATTTTTGATGATATTCATTGGTCAAATGACATGGAAGAAGCTTGGGAGATAATAAAAAAACATCCAAAAGTAACCGTTACCATAGATACTTTTCAATGGGGTTTGGTGTTTTTTAGAAGAGAACAAGAAAAGGAACATTTTGTAATTCGAGTTTAATGAATATATAATTTACCTTTTAATTTCCTTACTTTTGTTATCATTCAACACACTGATAATGCGCCGAAAATACTTGCTTCCTTTGTTTTTAATTCTGCAAATTATTGCTATTCAAATTCTTGCCTATTATCCCGCATTTGTTACACATTTTTACAGCGAAGGTTGGTTTCTTATGGTGTCCAAATTTATGCGAACGCTTTTTGGTAAAATTCCCTTTTCGGTTGGAGACTGTTTCTATTTTTTACTCCTTATTATAATACTAAAAAAGTCATGGGATGCTCGAAAATCATGGAAAAAAGAATGGAAATCCAATCTATTAAAAGTAGCTAGTGTTTTTTCGATTTTCTATTTTCTATTTCATTTGCTTTGGGCAATGAATTACTATCGCGAACCGCTTTCCGAAAAAATGAACATCAAAAAAGACTATTCAACTGCCGATTTATTAGCATTCACCGAAAAATTAATAATAAAAACCAATGCTGTACATCTTCAAATTACAAAAGATGCGAATCAAAAAGTAATCAACCCACATACTCCAAATGAAATATTTAGGATGACACAAAATGGCTATGATAATTTATCCAAAAACTATCCTTTTTTTGACTACAAAACGCCAAGTATTAAAAAATCAATATTCAGTTTTTCCCTGACTTATATGGGTTTTGGAGGCTATTTGAATCCTTTTACAAACGAAGCTCAAGTAAATGAAAAATTACCCCTTTATGGATTTCCAGTGGTAGTTTGCCACGAGATGGCGCATCAAATTGGATATGCCTCCGAGAGTGAAGCTAATTTTATTGGGTTTTTATCGGCGAGCAAAAACGATGATTTATTTTTTCAATATGCGGCTTACAGTACTGCTTTACACAATTGTTTGTACAACATCGAAATGAAAGACAAAACCCAAATTAACCATTTCAAATCTAAAATTAATCCAGGAATAGTAGCCAATTACAAGGAAAGTAAATTATTTTGGGAGCACTATCAAACGCCCATAGCCACAGGATTTGACTATTTTTATGATCATTTCTTGAAAATGAATCAACAAAAAGAAGGCATTGAAAGTTATAGCAAATATGTAGATTTAATGGTAAATTTTTATAAAAACAAAGCC
>CAIRNC010000164.1 GCA_903879875.1 uncultured Bacteroidota bacterium | reverse complement strand
AGAATTTGGACTTAATATTAAATTTCTCTTTTATCCAAATAAATAAACCAACAGAAGGAATACAAAAGGTGCAAATAATATTCGGTAACCAAATAATCTCAAAAACACCTCCAAGAAATTTATTTTGATAGATATTGATATTTAATCCAATGTACCAAAAAGCTATTGTCGCAATGGATAAGAATAGAATGACTTTAAAAATTTTATTTTTATTTTCAATAATACTATTTGTCATATTAATTGGAATTATATATTTAAACTTTTGATTTATCTATTCTTCAAATAGATACATTTAATTGAAAGATTGTAAAAAGCAGAAAACGGGAACGCTTTTATGGAATTTTTCGTTTTAATTTTCGTTCGATTGCAAAGTAGATGATGAGTGCGCCTATAAAAACGGTACTCATGAATATAATCCAACCGTCATATTCTAGATAATCGAATAGTTTAATCATTATAATCAGGATGGAGTAGTAGATTATCATATAATTTGCTGCATACTTGTTTGAAAGTTTCCAGTGTTCTAAACTTTTTTTGGCACTCCCTAATTGATAACCATAATATGAATTAGGTTTCTTTGGTGGGAAAATTTTTAAGATAATGGCTAAGCCTAAAAGTGTAATCGATACTTCCATTTTAATTGTATTTGGAGTGGATTGTAAAATTTGTGTAATAGGGGTTTATAGTTGGTTCTGCCTTTTTTAAATTTTTATCTCTTGATTAACTCTTTATAATAATCATTTCCGGAAATGTTATTTCCTGTTCGGGTTTTGTATTCGTCGACGATTTGAGCTAGGGTTTGATAATTCCAATCGTTAAATTTGTTTAAATAATAATATTTATCTTCGGAATTTATTTCTAGACAATAGCGAACATTGTTTTTGCCTAGTTCTTCTTCTTGAATGCTGATAATTACTTTGTTTAAAACTAATGAATCTTCGAATTTTGAATTAAAGTCTTGTCCTATTATGTGTAAATTGTTTTCGGAGAAACGTATTTCGTTTACAATTGTTCGTAGACGATTGATTTGATAATATATTCCTATTGCAAAACATATTGCAAAGAAGATAAACCAGTAAATTCTATAATTTGCCCATTCTCCTTTTGACAGCCTACCGTAAGTTACTTGAATATAAAGTAGGATGAATGCCAGAAAGAAGAGTACCAATCGTTTTAATAGTCTTATGTGAAATGGAATGTTGTTTCCGGTAAATGATTTGTTCATATTTGTTTATCTATTTTTTTTGGCTAGGGAAATAATGCTTGTAACTTTTGGAAAAATAAATTCATTTATCAGTATTAGTGCTACTAGATTAATTAAAAGTAAAAGTATGACAGGTGTATGATATGCGTAATTAGTATATATATAATCATTTAATTGCCACAATATCAATGTTGATAGAATCATACTTAATAGTGTAGCAATAACATATCTATAAAAAAAGCCAACAAAAAACAACACAAAATAGTAAGGAAAGAAATATATGTAATACAATTTGACGTGACTATCTTCTGAAAACAAAATTCCTTTAGATATCAAAAAATTTATTATGTTATACATAATATAAGCTAATGCTATTATTTTAAGACTCCTTTGTCTCATTTACTTGATTTTTTAAATGATTGCAAATCCTCGCTGTCGGGTCGTGCTATTGTCTGTCTGATTTCCATTCCTTTGTCAAAGGGTCAAACACCATAGATTCCCCAAGTCTTCCGCCGTAATATATTATAAACGTTGAGTCTGTTTGATTTTGATAATAGATCGGCCCTTCCATTTTTTCTTCTACTCCAATGTCATTTAGTTTGTCCGGTAAGTGTCCATTATTTTTTTTGTATTGAACTATTTTTAAATAAATGTCCTCACCAATTTTTTCACGCTTGTCAGTACACGAAGAGATGAGAATGTAAAGAAAAAATATTATGATTGTCCTTTTCATAGTAGGTTACATTGTTTTGTCAGCATTCGGCATAACGTTCCGGCGCTTGGCGAGGTTGCGAACTTCGGAACCGATTATTTTCTATCAAAGATAAAATTTCTTGCGAAACGTAAACGTGAATTTACTACAAAATTCGCAATCTTGCCAAACGCTTGTTAGTGGCTGGGCTTCTTTTCTGAAATGTTTTATTCTTCCCATTCATTTTTGTCAGGATACATTCTTAAATTTTTGAATTCATTAAAATCATTATAAAAATCAATATCTGGAAAACCATCAACTTCCTTTTTACCTTTCCAAGTTAAATGTATTACTGCAAACTGTTTTTTAAAGTTTTCCTTTCTTGAAATAAATAAAACATCATCGTCACTTTTATATTT
>CAIRNC010000163.1 GCA_903879875.1 uncultured Bacteroidota bacterium | reverse complement strand
TTTTGTTTAAAAATTATATTTCCTAATTTAGATTCAATAACTTCTATGTTATCAATACCAAATTTATCTTTGAAAAAAGATTTAAATAAATTTTTAATATCTTCATTTGATTTCAAAAGAGATTCTTGAAGCATTTTCAAATCAGTATTTAATCTAGGATCATCTAAAAATTCAATCCCATAGGAGGTAAATCCATCAGAGCTATGACCATTATCGAAGTGAATTCTTAATTTGTTGAAATATAGTTTTTGCTGTTTTAAAATTTCTTCTTTATATTGATAAGTAATATTCTCTCCATTCAATAAAAAATTATATAGCAAGTAATCTTTTTCTAAATTATCAATTTCATTATACCATGCATAAACAATTTTATTTAAATCTGTTGGATAGTCTTCATCTGATGCAAAATGTTTATTCCATAAATGATCCTTTAATGATTCAAAATTAACTTCTTTAATTTCATTATTTGGTATCTGCAAATTACTAAGCTTAGTTAGTTTAAGAGGAACTTGTTCAATTAGATTCTCAAGACCTCCAATTTGATTACCAAAAACATCAAATAACAATTCCTTTGGTTTTTTAATTCTCTTGCATTTTTCATCATGAATTTCACAAATTAAATCTTTCTCATAAATTAAATCAATTAAAGACTCAATGTTAAAAGTTATTTTTTCTTCAAAAAATGTTTCAGCAAGGGTATATCCTTCTTCATTATCAGGAATTACTTGATTAATAAAAACTCTAATCAGTTCTTCACCATTATTTTGAAACAAAATTTCCATAATTTTTCCATCTTCATAACTTAAAAACATTTTTAGGTCATTAAAAAAACCAATGTCAAAATTAAAACCTATTTTCATTCTTTTTGATTCCTTTGCTATATCAATATTAAGGACTTTATTAAATTCCTCTAGATTGTGTAATCCTTCTTTAAAATTTAATTCTTCAATTCCATTTTTTAATAGTAAAATCAACTTTGTCAAAGAACTTTTTCCAGCATTATTAGGTCCTGTAAGTAAGGTAAGTGGTCTTAATTCAAATTCTGTATAGTCTTTAAATACTCTAAAGTTTTCAACGCCAATTTTATTTATCATAATGGTTGTTTTTAATTTATAGCAAAAATAATTTAGAACTATGCATTTTATCTGCACAATAAAAAAGTATTTTTGTTTTTGAGATGTAAAAGTAATTAATTTATTAAAATGGCAATAACTAAGTATCCGTTAATTAGATATAAAATATTAGACACCTGTTTTCGTAATCCGTATAAAAATTATTATTTCGAAACTTTATTAGAAATACTTAATCAAGAGTTATTTGAAATGACAGGAGAGGAAAATGGCATAAAAACACGACAATTGCGAGATGACATTGCTTTTATGCGAAGTCCTGAGGGTTGGGGTATTGAATTGGCTGAATTGACTGACGGAAAAAAGAAAATTTATAGATATGAAGATATTAATTTTTCAATAACAAATGCTCCTTTAAGTGAAACAGAAGTAGATCAATTTCAATCGGCTATTCAAGTTTTGTCGCAATTTGAAGGAATGCCCCAATTTGAAGGTATTCAAGAAATTATAGCGAAGTTAAAATCCAATTTTAGGGTGTTACCCATAGAAAAACCTTTTATAGGTTTTGATAGATCACAAGATTTAGTAGGAATCGAACATTTTAAAGGATTGTATAATGCAGTACAAAATAAAACGCCACTTTCAATAACGTACAAAGGGTTTCAATTTGAAGAAGCGCATACTTTTGTTTTTCATCCTTATTATCTAAAAGAATATAACAATCGTTGGTTTTTATTTGGTCTAGATGTTGAAAAAGGAAAACCAAATCATAATGTTCCAATAGATAGAATCATTTCTTTTTCAGTTTTAAACATTCCATTTGTAGAAAATCATACAATAGATTGGCAAGACTATTTTTCAGACATGATTGGAGTAAGCAAACCCGAAGATGCTGCTTTAGAAAAAGTAATTTTACATTTTAATCAAACTACAGGTAAATACATGGAAAGCAAATCCATTCATGAAACACAAAAGCATAAATGGATTGATGAAAACACATTTGAAGTATCAATAAATGTATATATCAATTATGAATTGGAGCGATTAATTTTGAGTTATTGTGAAAGTGTAAAGGTCATAGAACCTTTGCATTTAAAAAAGAAGATTCTAGAAAGATTACGGGAAAGCATGATTAATTACAATTGAAAACTGAATTTAAGTTATCATTAATTCAAATAATGTACACGGTATTTGCACTAATTTTGCACTAATTTTGCCTTTTTTGACCTTTTTAGCGGTGATGGAACATTTTTTTAATCATTGAAATGTTACGTTTTTAACATCAAAATGAGGAAAATAGCACTCCTTTTTATGAAGTTGAACACCCTGTAAACACAATAAAAGCAAGGATAATTCAAAAATAGTTGCAGAAAATTAAAAATTGTAGTAATATTGCAACCTCATAAATGGTCCTATAGCTCATTCGGTTAGAGCAACTGACTCATAATCAGTAGGTGCTTGGTTCGATTCC
>CAIRNC010000162.1 GCA_903879875.1 uncultured Bacteroidota bacterium | reverse complement strand
TAAAGCATTAATGCCACCATCACTCCATCCAATTACATTTACGGAATCGAGTTTTAACTGATTTAAAAGCGCATTAAAATCGTCTGCCATCATTTCAAAACTCAAAGAATCTTTCAAATCTATTGACTTTCCTTGTGCCCGACTGTCAACAGCAATTACTTGGTGTTTTTTAGAAAAATAAGGAATAATTTTTTCAAATGATTTTATGCTTCCCCCATTTCCGTGAATTAACAAAAGTGGAGTGCCTTTTCCATAAATTTCACAATACATTTTGAAACCATTTACGGCATAATATTTCCCAGCGGCTTTATTATTTCCATAATCAATCGTCTGTGAATTACACGTAAATGCAATGTTTGAAATTATAAAAAGAAAAGTAAATGCTAGAAAATTAGGTCTCATATTCAAAACTATTTCGATTTTATCCTTGAACAATACCATTAATTTGCTGGTACAATTGACCATCACTCAAGAATGCTCCTTGTTGAATCAATTGAAAAATAGAAGCATTGCGTTCTTCTGTGAATTCTTTTTTACCAATTTTCATTTCTATGGTTTCGGTAAACATATTGTCACTCAACCATTGCAAACCTTCTTTGGTCAAAAAATTAGTTTCTGGAACCAACGATTTCAAAACTATGGAATGAATGTATGTATCAAAACATTGAAAAAGAAAGATATGATTTTTAGAAAAATGTTCTAAATATTGGGCTCTCGACAGCACGCCTTCCCAAACTAAATCAGAAAAAACATCGAGTTCTTGTTCGGCTACTTCAGGTTTTTCAGCTTTTATAGTATCCCATTCGGCTTTATCAATAGCTTGTGTGGCAAGAAAATTTATAAATTCTTGGTGCAATTCTTCAAATTGTTCTTTAGTCAATCTGCTGTATTTCATTTCTATATTATTAAAGTAAAAAAAGCGATTTTGATGAAAAAATCGCTTTAAAAGTTATATTAAACTGTTGATTTTATTTGTTTCCTTTTTCGAAATCGGCTACAAATTGTGCAATTCCAATATCGGTTAACGGGTGTTTCAACAATCCATAAATAGCTGAAAGTGGACCTGTCATTACATCGGCACCAATTTTAGCACAATTGACAATGTGCATCGTATGACGAACAGACGCAGCAAGAATTTGTGTTTCAAAACCATAATTATCATAAATCAATCGGATTTCTTCAATTAAAGCTAAACCATCGGTTGAAACATCGTCCAAACGACCAATAAATGGCGAAACATAAGTGGCACCCGCTTTGGCAGCCAAAATAGCTTGACCTGCTGAAAAAACAAGCGTTACGTTCGTTTTTATCCCTTTATCCGAAAAATATTTTGCAGCCATAACTCCTTCTTTGGTCATAGGCAATTTCACAACAATTTGTTCGTGCAAATCGGCTAATTCTTCGCCTTCACGAATCATTCCATCATAATCCAAAGCATTTACTTCAGCACTAACGTCACCATCTACCAAATTACAGATGTCAACATAATGTTTTAAAATATTGTTTTTTCCTGTAATTCCTTCTTTAGCCATCAAACTCGGATTTGTCGTAACTCCGTCTAAAACGCCTAAGGCTTGTGCTTCTTTAATTTGTGCCAAATTGGCCGTGTCGATAAAAAATTTCATATATTTATTTTATAATTTTAAAATCTATAAATTATTCCTAAAGTTATATCTATTCTCCATAAACTTTCAACATTTTCTTTTGAAAGAGTTACATTCTTTTTAAATCCATTAGGTCCTGATATTTCATAATCTTTTAATACTCCTCCAATAAAATTTACCTGAGGTCCGATGGAAAAATTTTTATAAAACCGATATCTATACCCTAACCCTGCAGTCATTCCAAAATTATAGCCATTAATAGAATACTTTTCATTTAATGCAATTGATTCATTTTTATAACCAATATAACCAAATGCAACTTCTAAATTTCCTTCATGTCTACTTGATAAATTTTTACCATCCATTGTAAAGCAAGGTCCTATGAACATAATTGAAATATCATCTGAAATACTCCCAATTCCTTAAGTGCCAATTTGAGTCTCAAGATATAAATTATTCATACTACCTGATGCTTTGAATAAATTGTATTTCAAACCAAAACCAGTTTTTTTACTATTTACATAATACAACCCAAAATCATAACTAGACCCAGTATTCAGCTTTTTTAAATAATTTTCAGTTTCATTATTTAAACCTTTAGGCGTATCTCCAACTCTGAAAGCTATTCCATAATTAAATGTTGCACATAAATTAAAAGTCTTATTGAAATTTAAAAATGATATATTTTTAGTATTTATTTTTTCATTGTCTGGAGAATGATTTATTTTTTTTTCAGTATTTAAATCTTCAATATTATTATTTTCATCCGAATAAGAAAAGTTTTTATGATCTGAAGAAAGAATCATTTTTGGAGAACATGAAAACAAGAGTAAAACATTTAATAAAAGTAAATATTTCTTCATAAAGAACAAATTATAAATTCAGGACAAATTTACAATTTATAATGATTTATTAGCATTTTTTCATAAACTTTATCAGGCAAAATACGTTTTAAAGTTATGGCAAATTTTTGCATAATCACACCTAATTTATAAATGAATTGTAGTGTTTTTTATAAATTAATTTGTTCCAAAATAGTCTAAACCCTTAAAAAAGGAAGTGTTGTTTATATAATTTTGGACTTGTTGTAAAATCATAAAAAGGGTTGACAATTTCACCCGATAACCAATTTTCAAAATCCATATCCGTTTTCAAAGCGAAAGGCATTCGTAATTTGGTGTTATGTATATCAATCATAATTCCTTTGGCTTCGGTAGTTATTATTGTGTACGTTTTTGATTCGTTGTTGCTGTCGAACAATCCTGCAAAGGCAAATAACTCATCATTAATTCCAATTTCATATTTTATTTTTTGACTTCCAACGTGTTGCCATTCATAGAAACCATTAACTAAAACAATACATCGGTTTTGGGTTATGTCTTTGAATGATTTTTTTTGGGTCAATGATTCGATCCGAGCATTAAGTGTGTTGTTTTTGTCAAAATCAGCACTTGCCCAATTGGGTAGCAAACCCCAATTTACCATTTCAATTTTACTTGTATTTTCATTGGTTATGATTGGAGTTTTTGGAAAACTAAAGCCATTGTAATGGTTTGTGGGTTCAAACGCTATTTTGTTTTCAAATTTAGCATTAAATCTGTTTTCGATTTCTAGGGCTTTTTTAGTTTGTTTTGAATGGAAACACATTATAAATCTCGAATTAAATTTTTCACAACTCCCAAACATAGTATGGTATCCTCATCTTTAATTTCAATATTTGGATATTCGTTATTATCGGCAACAAACATTTTTTTTCGTTTGTTGTATCGTTTTACGGTGTAATCGGTATTGTTTATAGATACTATGGCGATTTTGTTGTCTTTCAAATCCAAATCCGATTTCACAATTAAAATATCTCCAATTTGCAAAGTGGGATACATCGAATTTCCCCTTACTTTTATTAAATAAGTGTTGTTGGGGTTGGTAATATATTTTTCGTCAAGGCTTAATTTTTGTTCTACAAAATCTTCGGCAGGACTTGGAAATCCAGCTTGTACGCCTCCAAAATAATTAACTAAGATTTTATTATCTTTGATATGGTAAGGCAAATTTTCTAACTCATCGCCAAGTTTTGGTATTTTAATAATTTTCATTTCAATCTACTTCTAAAAGTTCGTTCCAGTTGGTGGTATATCGTTTTGACAATTTTTCTTGTCGCATTTTCCACGTTCTACCTAAATCTTGTGAGGCTAATTTGAGTTTCTTTTTGCCTAAATTGTTATTGATTGTGTCAATGGCTTGCATTAAAATTTGATGCTTTGGGTCTTCGTCAAGAAACAAATCCAGTTGTTTTACATTTTCGGGGGTCAATTCCATGACAATCACTCCTGCTTTTTTGAAATGAAATCCTTTTTTGTAAATAGCTTCCAATCCTTTTAAGGCAAATTGCGACAAGATAATACTCGAATTGGTAGCATAAGGCAATTTAACAACGATGCTTCTACTGTATTGGGGTTGGTCTTTGTTAAAACCGTTAGTATGTATAAAAAGCATTAAAGCATTGCAATGTGATTTTTGTTTTCGCAGTTTTTCGGCACACGAAACGGCAAAAGTCGAAACCCGCTCTTTTAAGTTATCAATATCGGTTATAGTGTTTTCAAAACTTCGGGTAGTGGCAATTGTTTTTTTACTTTTAACTTCGTCTAAAGAGAGGCGTTGTTTGCCTTCCAATTCGTGTTTTAAACGCAATTCTACAATCGACAATTTCGATTTTACATATTCGTCTGCCAATTGCGTAAAATCGTAGGCAGTCATCACTTTGATACTTTGCAACCGTTTGGACAGTTGCCTACCAATGCCCCAAACATCCTCAATTTTTGTCCATTTTAAGGCTTTTATTCTTTTTTCTTCGGTGTCAATTACATACACACCGTTGGTTCTATCGGTAAATTTTTTAGCAATTTTATTAGCCACCTTACTTAGTGCTTTTGTAGGTGCAATACCAATGCTTACAGGCATACCTACCACTTTTTTTACCCGTTGACGAATGGTTAAACCATAGGCATTCAAATCGTAATTTTCGAATCCGGTAAACTGCAAAAAAGCTTCATCAATAGAATAAATTTCAATATCGGGCGTGTATTCCCGCAAGGTATTCATCACTCGATTACTCATATCGCCGTAGAGCGCATAATTAGATGAAAATACATTGATGTTGTTTTGTAAAAAAGCGACTTTGTACTTAAAGGCAACGGCACCCATAGGAACAAAAGGTTTGGCCTCGTTACTTCGCGCAATAACACAGCCATCATTGTTACTTAAAACAACAATGGGTTTGCCGTTGAGCGTCGGATTAAAAATCCGCTCACACGAAGCATAAAAATTATTACAATCTACAAGGGCAAACATTTTATTTTTAAATTACGGTTGTTCTACTATTTCTCTATATTCTATTCTCTTCACTCTTTTAACAATTGATAATGATTCATTAGCATTTTTTCATAAACTTTATCAGGCAAAATACGTTTTAAAACAATTGAAAATTTTTGCATAAAAGCACCCACTTTATAATGGATTTTTGGGTTTGGATTTTGAATAATTTGATAGATTGCTTCAGCCATTTCATTTGGATTATGTCCACTATGTACATGCTCGTCCATCATCTTTAAAGTGTTCCCATAAGGCGTTTCGTAAGCCGAACCTTTAATTAAGGGAGCATGAAAACGCCCAGCGGCAATATTAGTAGCAAAATCACCTGGAGCTACATTGGTAATTTGAATTCCAAACGAGTGTACTTCCATTCGCAAGGCTTCCGTTATCAATTCTAAAGCCCCTTTAGATGCGGAATAAACACTGCGATACGGCAAACCCATATAACCTGCAATAGAAGTGATATTGATTATTAAACCCGAATGTTGCTGACGCATTTGAGGCAAAACAGCTTTCATCACCTCAATTGGTCCAAAAAAATTAGTTTCAAAATTATTCTTGATTTCTTGAGTTGGAATTTCTTCCAAAGGGCCTGTAATACCAACACCAGCATTATTAATCACCACATCAATTCGACCAGCTAAAAGAATCACTTCAGAAACGGCATTTTGAATACTTGCACTATTTCTAACATCTAAAGACAACAATGGAAAGACCGAATCTGTTATTTTCTCTGGATTTCGACTGGTGCCATAAACAATAAACCCTTTTTGATGCAAAAATACACCAATTGATTTACCAATTCCAGAAGAACCACCCGTTATTAAGACTACTTTTTTCATGTTTTTTTCATATCGCTTTATCCTAAAATACAACTTTCAATCTTAGGTTTACAAATGTAGCGTTTTAAAGGTTTTCATTAATAAATAGAAGAAGAAATTGATTTCCAAAATTGTAATTGGTTTGCCTAGCCCAAACAGACGGGAAAATCCTTTTTCTGTTATTTTTGATAGAAAAAGATTGGAATGATGGCTGGATTAGCTCCAAAAAAAAAATCCTCCAAAGTTGGAAGATTAAAAAGTGGCAAGCGACCTACATCGCACCGCTCAACCACGTACCCTTGCTATGTTCCCATCCTGGGGGAGTCTGCAGGAGCTGGTCGTGTAGGACTTGCCGTTGCAAATATACAAACTTTTTGTATTTTCGCAAACGCAAACGAGTATATTAGTTTGTTTTGTATATTGTAAGAAATTTAAAACGCATTATGAAAAATTATAACGTATTATCAATCATTTTATTAGCTGTTACAATGGTAAGCTGTCAGGGCACAAAAAATAATGGCGAAAATTTATTTAGCTTCAATGAAGCGAAATTTAAGCCCGTTTATTTTAATAATGAGGTACTTTCTTTGGAATTAAACAACCCTGAAAACAAAAAAATTGATAGTATTATCTATTATGTAAACGATAAAAAAATAGCTTCTAAAAAAGGTTTAGAAAAAGTCGATTTCAATCTAAAAGACGCCAAATTGGGTTATCAAAACCTGAAAGCATTGGTTTATTTTGAAAGTGATTCAGCAGGTAAAGAAATTACAAGCAGAGTTGAAATGGTTTCTAGCGTGCAACCAAAACTATTGAAATATACGATTGTTAATACCTTTGCTCACGATACCTTATCCTTCACCGAAGGCTTAGAATTTATTAGAGACACCTTATTTGAAAGTACAGGTTCTGGTGGTGATAGAAAATCATTTTTCAGAAAATACGATTACAAATCAATGAAAGTTTACAAACAAAACGATTTAGAAACCCAATATTTTGGTGAAGGAATCACCATGATAAACAACAAAATTTATCAGTTAACTTGGCAATCAAACGTAGGATTTATATACAATTTGAATACGCTGAAAAGAGAAAAAACATTTACTTATGACAAAAAAATTGAAGGTTGGGGAATGACCAATGATGGAACGTGTATATATCAATCAGACGGTACCGAAAAAATTTGGAAAATGAATCCTAACACTCAAAAAATGATAGATTACATCAATGTTTATGCGGGTAGTGATAAAATAAAAAGTGTAAACGAATTAGAATGGATTAACGGAAAAATCTATTGTAATATATGGCAAAAAGATGCTATAGCAGTCGTAAATCCAGCTACAGGTGCCGTTGAAGGTATTTTGAATATGGCTGATTTAAGAAAATCATTAAAGGCGAAAAATGCAGAAGTTTTAAACGGAATAGCCTATAACCCTAATACCAAAACTATTTTTGTAACCGGAAAAAATTGGGATAAAATGTTTGAAATTAAGGTTGTGGAATAGATTTATTTACCAATCAATTTCCGATTTATTATTAGATTTTAAATACGCATTGGTTTGACTAAAATGCTTGTTGCCAAACCATTTTCCTTGATTCGCACTCATTGGAGAAGGATGCCCCGAAGTTAAAACTAAATGTTTTGAACGGTCAATTTTGATACCTTTCTTTTGAGCAAAACTACCCCAAAGTAAAAAGACAACATTTTCTTTTTCAGTTGCTATTTTTTGTACCACAGCATCTGTAAAAGTGGCCCAAGACAAATGTT
>CAIRNC010000161.1 GCA_903879875.1 uncultured Bacteroidota bacterium | reverse complement strand
GGTGTTTTATTCACTTCTTTGCGAAAAAAAAAAATACAGCAAGTAAATGTTGTTGAAAATGTTTTAATTATTAAATAGATTAAGATATATTTGTAAAATGTAAAATTGCACCGATTCTTATCGTTGTAAAAATTAATAAAAAAGAAAAAAATGAAGTTTATAGTATCAAGCTCCTACTTATTAAAACAATTACAAGTTTTAGGTAGTGTTATCAATAGTAGTAATACGTTGCCTATTTTAGATAATTTTTTATTTGAATTAGACCATAACACATTAACGGTTTCAGCTTCAGATTTAGAAACGACTATGTCTGCAACTTTAGAAATTGATTCTACAAGTAAAGGAAGTGTAGCTGTTCCTGCAAAACTGCTTTTGGAAATTTTAAAAACATTCCCAGAACAACCTTTAACTTTTACTGTTGAAGAAAACAGCACTATTGAAATTAGTTCCAATTCAGGTAAATATGCTTTGGCTTATGCTCCAGGAGATGAATTTCCAAAATCAGTACAATTAGACGATCCTTCAACAACTTTAGTGCCTGCAGATGTGTTAGCAACTGCTGTTAGCAAAACGATTTTTGCTGCTGGAAACGATGATTTGCGTCCAGTAATGTCAGGCGTTTTCTTTCAATTTTCTCCAGAAGGATTAACTTTTGTAGCTACTGACGCACACAAATTAGTAAAATATGCTCGTACAGATGTAAAATCATCAGAGGTTGCCGATTTTATTATGCCGAAAAAACCATTAAATATTTTAAAAAGTATTCTTGGTACTTCGGATGCTGAAATCAAAATTGAATATAACAATTCGAATGCTACCTTTTCTTTCGATAACTACATTTTAACCTGTCGTTTGATTGATGGAAAATATCCAAACTACGAAGCCGTAATTCCTAAAGAAAATCCAAATAAATTAATGATTGATCGTTCTCAATTTTTGAGTTCTGTTCGTCGTGTAGCGATTTTCTCGAATAAAACAACGCACCAAATCCGTTTGAAAATTGCAGGTGCCGAATTGAATATTTCAGCCGAAGATATTGATTATTCTAATAAAGCGGAAGAACGTTTGACTTGTGATTACCAAGGTGATGATATGCAAATTGGCTTCAATTCTCGTTTTCTTACTGAAATGCTTACCAATTTACAATCAGATATGATTATGCTTGAAATGTCAATGCCAAATCGTGCTGGAATTCTTACTCCAGTTGATGGTCTTGAAGAAGGCGAAACCGTAACTATGTTAGTAATGCCTGTTATGTTGAATAACTAAAACTTACATAAATCTAAATAACAAAAGGGCGTCTAAAATAGTAGACGCCCTTTTTATTTATTCAAATTACCTTTTAAAACGCTTACTTTTTTAACAAATCTTGTAAAGGTTTCAACTGATCTAAATTGAGATTTGCATTTTGTAAAACTGATATCATTGCCAAAATAGTATTTGGATTCATATCTTTTCCTAAAATCCGAACCACAGCAAAACCACTTTCGCTTTGGTTGGCATACAAATCAAATTCTTCAATATGATTGTCATCGCCAACAAAACTTACAGAAGCTCCAGCTTTTCCAGAACCAAATTTCATCAGTTGTTGGTATTTATCATTTTTTAAAATAGCTACAACTTTTGCTTTTTCAACTGCAAATTGCGCTTGATTTTTAGCATTCAATTTAAAAGCAAGAATACTAACTTTATCAAAGGATTTCAATGCTTCTGATTGTTCTACTGTCAACTTTGATTTGTCAATATTTAAAATACTTGGTGACAAATCAATGGATATAAAGTCATTGTTTTCAGCGCTTTCTACAAAATATTTTTGTAAAGTAGGTTCAGAATTGCAACTTGTTAAAAACAAGCCTACAAAGGCTAAAAGGACATAAATTCGTTTCATTTTATTTTTTGTTTTTAGTTGCTTTTTTCAAAACATCGCCACCTGGAATTTTCATTTTGTCCGTCAAAACAGAAATTTCATCCAAGTCAAAATCACCTGTTAAAGACATCAAAACTGTATCAGAGCCTTTTCCAGAACCTTCAATAAACATCAAAAGTTCTTTAATTTGAGTGTCTTTTGCGCCCGAACGAATTAAAATTTTGATGCTTTTACCACCATCATTTACGCGCATCAATTCTTCTAGAACTGCGGTTTTAATGTATTTTTCGACAGCAGCTTTCATTTCAACAGTTGTTTTGTTGCTCTCGGTTGTAAAAACTTTTAAATTGTCTAATTTCTTAACTAAATTCAGATATTGTTGGGCTTCTTTATCTTTGCTGTCCATTTTGACATTTCCCATCATTTGAAACATCTTTTTGTTTACAATTACAGAAGTTACTTCTTCTCTTCCATCAAATTTATCGAATGCAGATTGTCCGAAAAAAAGGATAGGTAATAATGCGAATACGAAGGTTAAAATTATTTTGTTCATGATTTCTAGTATTTAATTGGATTGTTTAACTGTTTGTTTTTTTGATTTTTAGCTGTTAATTTGACTGATTTTATTACTCGCAAACGAATACTTTGGCTTTGGCAACTTCATATTCGTTAATGTATTGCACACTTTTAACACCGACATTTACGTTTTCAGATAGCATTGCCAATGCTTTTTGTGTGGCGATGAATGCTTCTTCGGGAGAATCAAAACTTCCTAAGTCTTCTTTTGGAGCGGTATTATAATTGAAGTAAGTAAACGTTCCAACACTTAACATAACCACAACTGAAGCTGCAATTGAGAACCATAATCCTTTATTGCTTTTGGTTTGTAGCGGTAATTCATGCTTTGTTGTTTCTTGTTTTGTTATTTCAAAGTAATCAAAAAGCGACTGGTATTGTCTCAAATGCTGCGCAACATTTGGAGAAGAAAAGTAGGTTTTTAATTCCCGCTCTTCGGCAATACTTGTTTCTCCTTCAAAGTATTTTTCTAAAAGTAATTCTATTTTAGCAGATTCCATAATTGTGTGTGTTTGTCATAAATGTTCTGATCGTTTTTCGTGCTCTCGAAAGCGCAACACGAACAGCTGTTTCGTTCATTTCTAATATTTTGGCAATTTCTTCAAATTCATATTCTTCAACATCTCGCATTTGAATAATTAATCGTTGTTGTTCTGGCAAATCGTTAATTGCTTTTTCAACCCAACTTAAACTGTCCGTATCTTCTAATTTTTGTTGCAAACTGGCCGCTCGATCTGTAAAATTTGTATGAACAATTTTTAAATTACTAGCTCTTTTCGACTTCAATTGATCCAAACAATAGTTCTTTGTCATCGTCATGGCCATTGCTTCAACACTATTATAAGTAGAAAGGCTGTCGTTTTTATTCCATAATTTCACCAAAACTTCCTGAGTAGCATCCTCAGCCTCTTCTGTACTCACTAATAATCTTTTAGCAAGCCTGAATAGCTTGTCCTTAAAAGGATTAATTAGTAGTACAAATTCGTTTTGATTCATTTTAATTTGTTTTATAATAGAAAGACGACCATGAATATTTTTTGTTACAAATAAATTGAAATTATATTTAAAGTCATTAAATTTACAACAATAATCTAAAGAAAATCACCATGAAATATAACTATAAATTGATTGTATTATTTTTTGTTTTCCTTTTTGGTATTCAAAGTTGTACGGATAATAATGATACTTTAGATATTCCAGCCGAATTACAAATCCATAATTTTATTTGGAAAGGACTCAATCAATACTATTTATGGCAAGCCGATGTTCCCGATTTAGCGGATGACCGATTTGACAGCCAAACCCAATTAAACAACTTTCTTTACACTAAAGGGACGCCTGAAAATCTCTTTCAACAGTTATTATTCAAACCAGCAAGTCTAAATACTGTGCCTGGTGAAGCGGTAGATCGATTTAGTGTTTTGGTAAATGATTATACTTATTTAGAAAATCTTTTTCAAGGAATTACCACCAACAATGGCGTTGTTTTTAAAATAGTTCGAAAATCAATAGGTTCTTCAGAACTTTTTGGTTGGGTAAAATATGTGATTCCAAACTCCGATGCTGCCGCAAAAAACATTCATCGTGGCGATGTATTTTACGCCATAAACGGAATTGATTTAAACGAATCCAATTATAAATCGCTATTGCAAAACACGAATTACACAATGAATTTTGCGAATTATAATAATGGTTTAATTACACCAAATGGCATTTCTGTTGATTTAACAAAAACACAGTTAACTGAAAATCCTATTCTTTACTCACAAATCATTACGCTTGGTTCGCACAAAGTAGCTTACTTGGTTTACAATGGTTTTACCGCCAATTTCGACAACCAACTGAATACTGTTTTTGGGCAATTTTTAGCAGGTGGTGCTACCCATTTAATTTTAGATTTACGTTATAATTCTGGAGGTTCTGTTCGAACTGCCACGCGTCTGGCAAGTATGATTACGGGACAATTTAACGGACAACTTTTTGCAAAACAACAATGGAATAATAATTTACAGTCTTATTATGAGGCTCATAGTCCAAACGCATTGGTAAATAACTTCACTAATACAATTGACAATGGCGTTTCCATAAATAGTTTAAATCTTTCAAAAGTGTATATTTTGACTTCCAACAACACTGCTTCTGCAAGCGAATTGGTTATAAATGGTTTGAAACCTTATATCAATGTGATTCAGATTGGAGATGTAACTGTTGGCAAAAATGTTGGGTCAATTACACTTTATGACTCTATGGATTTTAGCGCTTCAAACAGAAATCCAAATCATAAATATGCCATGCAACCCTTGGTGATTAAAACTATTAATAAAGAAGGTTTTGGGGATTATCAAAATGGATTAGCACCAACAATTTCGTTAATAGAAGATATTGGAAATCTAAGTCAATTAGGCAATATAAACGAGCCCTTATTGAGTACCGCTTTAGGACATATTACGGTAAACGGCAGAATGATGAAAGAAAATCCTGTGAAAACTTATGAGAATTTTATGGATTCCAAATCGATGGAACCTTTTAGTTCTGAAATGTATATTGAGGTTCCTAAAGGTTTGGAAAAAGTATTGAAATTTAAAAAATAATCT
>CAIRNC010000160.1 GCA_903879875.1 uncultured Bacteroidota bacterium | reverse complement strand
GCCATTTTATTAAAAATAGGAAGCAATTGAGCAGCATCACCACACCAACCTTCTGCCAAAACAATCCATAAGTAGTTCTTCTGTAAATTTTTCAAATGAAGACTGTTCTCATCCGAAACTTTCATTGTTTTATCCAAACGGTTCATTCTCGTTTCGTTTAAAACACTATAATGTAATAAATCTTCGGTCTGTTCATTACCCGACGATTTTCCTTCGAAAATCAAATCTGAAACTATTGTACGGTATTCTGTATAGGTATGACTGTGTAACATTGCTTTTGCGATACTTGCATTCATGTCAATTTTTGTTTTTAAATTGTGCTACAAATTTAGAGGTAATTAACAGGAATTTCGGTAACATTTATCACATAGTCAATAAAATTATGGAAAATCAACAATTTGACAATTTTTCAGAACTGAAATGTTTAAAAAAAGAATAAATGGATGTTTAAAAATCAATTATCTAATTACTATATTTGCGCACATTTAAAAAGCACAAATCGTCAAAGCATTGAACACTAGCACAAAATCATTTTCTATCCCATCAGCCTTTAAAGATTTCAAAGAAATTACCAAAGCGGGATTGGCTATTAGCGTTGTATTTTCGTCGATAGCGGGATATTTGTTGGGTTTTGACAAAAATAATCCTTTTGATTGGAGCACCTTTTTAATGCTAGCGATTGGTGGTTATTGTATGGTTGGTGCGTCTAATGCATTCAATCAAGTTATTGAAAAAGACTTGGATGTTTTGATGGATCGAACCAAAAACAGACCTGTTCCTTCAGGCAGAATGACTTCGAATACAGCACTTGCGATTGCAAGTATTTTAACGATTATTGGACTTGTTATTTTATATAATATTAATCCAAAAACAGCCATGTTTGGCGCCATATCCATTTTTCTTTACACGAGTGTTTATACCCCTTTGAAGACGGTAACATCATTATCTGTGTTTGTTGGAGCCATTCCAGGAGCCATCCCTTTTATGTTGGGCTGGGTTGCGGCAACAGGTAATTTTGGGATTGAAGCAGGGACTTTGTTTTTAATCCAATTTTTTTGGCAATTCCCACATTTTTGGTCCATCGGTTGGTTTTTATATGAGGATTATGAAAAAGCAGGTTTTTTTATGTTGCCTTCTGGAAAACGAGATAGAACAACCGCTTTGCAAACTATTCTGTACACCGTATGGTTAATTGTAGCTTCTTTATTACCTGTTTTAGGTTATACAGGCCAATTGCTTATATCTCCAGTTGCGGCAATACTTGTATTTTTGCTAGGATTATGGATGCTGTATTTTGCCGTTAGATTATACAAATTGAGAACTGCACCATCGGCAAAAACGCTAATGTTGGTAAGTGTTGCCTACATTACATTATTACAATTGATTTACATCACCGATAAATTTTTAAGATAATTATGAATATGACAGCTCAAGAATATAAAGAAAGAACGGCAAGGTCTAAAAAGATGCTCTTGTGGTTCGCTATGATTAGTATCATTATGGTATTTGCAGGCTTAACGAGTGCTTATGTAGTTAGTAAATCAAGACCGGATTGGAAAAATTTCGATATGCCAATTGCCTTTTTTATGAGCACCGTAGCACTTCTAATAAGTAGTTTTACATTTCATTTTGCGAAAAAAGCAATAAAAAAAGACAATCGCCAACAAACATCGATGTTGTTAATTACAACTTTGGTATTAGCAATTTTATTTGTGGTTTTCCAATTTGAAGGCTTCAAACAACTTATTGCAATGGGACTTTATCCAACAGGAGCGTCGAGTACCATTAATTCTTCGTTCTTGTATGTGTTGGTTATGGTGCACTTGATTCACTTAGCTGGCGGATTAATTTCGCTTTTTATTGTAATTTATAATCATTTTAAACAAAAATACAATTCAGGTCAAACCCTTGGAATTGAGCTAGGTGCGATGTTTTGGCACTTTCTTGATTTTCTTTGGTTGTATTTGTTTTTGTTTTTATATTTCTTTAAATAAGAAAAAAATGTAAATTTGGGAACTTTTTAACGAATAACTTTTATGGGAAAGACAGTTACTACTGAAAACAAACAAGGTAACACTTGGGGAGGCGGAAATGAGCCAATGGGAGCAAGCTATGGCAAACTAATGATGTGGTTTTTTATCGTATCGGATGCTTTAACTTTTTCTGGTTTTCTTGCCGCTTACGGATTTTCAAGATTTAAATTTATCGAAACTTGGCCTCTAGCCGACGAAGTTTTTACACATTTTCCGTTCATGCACGGTGTATCGGCACCGATGTATTATGTGGCATTAATGACGTTTATTTTGATTTTTTCATCTGTAACAATGGTTTTGGCTGTTGATGCAGGACACCAATTACAAAAAGCAAAAGTTGCTTTTTATATGTTTCTTACCATTATTGGTGGTCTTATATTCGTTGGCTCACAAGCTTGGGAATGGAAAAATTTTATCAAAGGGGAATATGGCGCAATTGAAACAAAAGGAGGCAGTTTATTGCAATTTGTAAACAATAAAGGAGAACGCGTTGCTATCGAAAGTTTTGCTGCAGATCTTCCTGTTGAAAGAGAACAATTGACAAGAGACAAAGCCAAATGGTTCATGGAAGAAGGTTCTTTGCCAAATTATACAGTAGAACAAGTTCAAGCAGGTTTCAAAGCGCATCCTGAACTTTTAATTAGAACTGAAGTTATCTACAAAGACGATGAGGCTTCTAAAAAAGATGATAAAATCAATCATGAATTGACAAAAATCAAGCATAAAACAGTTTTAACAAGAGCAGAGTCAGAACTTAGATTAGCTAATGCTAGTTTGGTTGTTGAAGGTGCTAACCTAACAAGAAACGAATACGGAAGCAAATTATTTGCCGATTTCTTTTTCTTTATTACAGGTTTCCACGGTTTCCACGTATTTTCAGGAGTTGTAATTAATATCATTATTTTCTTTAATGTATTATTAGGCACTTATGAAAAAAGAAGAAGCTATGAAATGGTAGAAAAAGTAGGGCTTTATTGGCACTTTGTGGATTTAGTTTGGGTATTTGTATTCACAGTTTTCTATCTCGTTTAATTTTCAAAAGATATCATTATGTCACAAGAACACGTTTCTAATACAAAAAGAATTTGGTTTGTTTTCGGATTATTATCAGTTGTAACTACCGTTGAGGTTTTCCTTGGAATAATAAAACCCGATTTTTTACACATGAATGACCTTTTAGGTTTGAATTTACTTAATTGGATATTTATTTTACTTACAGTACTAAAAGCCTACTATATTGTTTGGGCATTTATGCACATGGAAGGCGAAAAAAGCAGTTTAAAAGCTGCCGTTGTTTATCCCGTAATAATTTTGGTTTTATACTTGCTGTTTATACTCTTAGTAGAAGGTCATTATATTTTTGGGGTATTTAAAAATGCTACCATTAAATGGAATTTTTAAATTACTAAATAAATCAGAAAAAAGGTATGCAATTGCATGCCTTTTTTTATTTTTGTACTACTTATTTCTAGACCCAAAATGAAAAAAAATATTGTACTTTTTGTCCTTTTTATATTACCAATTGTAGCCTATCTTTTTTTTGCATCTGGAATTAATAGTTTTACAAAACTTCCAACGCTTACCCCTAAAATTGCCGACTTTGGTAATTGGAAAACACTTAGTGGCGAAAATGTAACCTTAAACAACAAAATCACGGTTTTAGGTTTTTCGGGATTAAATATTTTAGAAAACAGAGGCAACTATTACAACCTAAATGCTAAAATTTATGATCGTTATCACGAATTCAAAGATTTACAGTTTGTGGTAATTTGCCCTATTGGAACCGAAAAAGATGTTCAGAAAGTAGTTGATGTACTTGCAAAATCGGTAGCTATAACCGAATGGCATTTTATATTTGCCCCAACAAATGAAATCCAAAATTATTACAACCAACTTAAACTCAAAAAAGACAAGTTGAATGCTGATTTTGGTACGCCAAACGTTTATTTGATTGATAAAGAACGAAATTTAAGAGGTCGAAAAGTGAAATCTCAAAAAGAATACAAAGAGGGATATAGCACTTTTCATTTATCGGAATTAAGTAATGAAATGCTAGATGATTTTAAAATAATACTCTACGAATACCGCGCTGCGCTTAAGAAAAATCACAATGCTGAAAGGCAAATTTAATTAAACACCATGCAAAAAAACAAATCGTACATTTGGATTTCTTTTATTGTTTTAGTTTTTGGGATACTCGTAATTCCTAAAATTGTGGAACGAATTAAAAATGGAGATATCGTTAAAGGTCGTTTTGACGGAATTGACAAAACCGATTCCAAACCTTCTGGATTATTCAAAGTTGGTGAAGCTCCAAAATTCAGCCTTACGGATCAAGATGGAAACACCATTACAAATGAATCCTATTCCGGAAAAGTATTTGTAGTTGAATTTTTCTTTTCAACGTGCACTTCTATTTGTCCCATTATGAATAGAAATATGGTAACTATTCAGGATACTTTTAAAGATAATCCTGATTTTGGAATTGCTTCAATAACTATTAATCCAGACAATGACTCGCCAGAAGTTTTAAAAAAACATGCCATTGCTTTAAACGCAACTTCTAAAAATTGGCATTTTCTTACCGGAGACAGAACCTATATTTTTGACTTATCTAACAAAGGATTTAACCTTTATGCGGGGCAAAATCCGAAAATATCGGGCGGATTTGAACATTCTGGTTTGTTTGCCATTGTTGACAAAGAAGGAAATATCAGATGTAGAAAAGACGAATCAGGTAACCCAATCGTGTATTACGATGGACTTGAACAAAAAGGAATTGACATGATTAAAAAAGACATTGCCTTATTATTAGCTGAATAAATTTTAAATAAACCAAATGAAAAACAACAACAAAACCGTAGAACAAAAATACAATATCTGGATTATAATATTATCCATTGCTATTCCAGTGGTAGTCGCTGTATTGTTTAATGTGAAATTAAAAGATTTAGGATTTGAAGTTACCCCTTTGTCTTTTTTACCACCAATTTACGCTTCTATCAACGCTGTAACCGCAGTTTTATTGATTTCGGCAGTACGTGCTATTAAAAAAGGAAATAGACAATTACACGAAACATTAATGAAATTTGCCATTGCTTGTTCGGTACTGTTTTTAGCCATGTATGTTGCCTATCACATGACAGCCGATGCTACCAAATTTGGAGGTGAAGGTGCCATTAAATATGTATATTATTTCATTTTACTCACACATATTGCCTTGTCAATAATTGTTATTCCATTGGTATTAATCACTTATGTACGAGCTTTAGCTGAGAAATTTGACCAACATAAAAAAATAGCTAAAATTACATTTCCTATTTGGCTCTATGTGGCTGTTACTGGAGTAATTGTTTATTTGATGATTTCGCCTTATTATGTTTAATAAAGTAAAAAAAATAAGAAAAACAGAAAAAAGGCAGCGCTTTGGCTTACTGTCTGTTTTCTGTTTTTTGTTTTTTATGCTGTATTCGGCAACTTCTAATGCACAATGTGCGATGTGCCGTGCTGCTTTAGAAACCGAAGAAGGCGGTGTTAAAGCTAAAGCCGTAAACGATGGCATTGTTTATCTTATGGCTTTTCCATATATTTTGGTTGGGGTTATATTTTATTATATTTATAAAACTAGAATCAACAAGAAAGCATAAACCAATAAATGCAGTTATTGACCAAAATCAATTGCTACTCTATTTGAAGTAAACCAACCTTTTATAAAAGATTTATCATTTTGAATTGCCTGAAATTCATCTTTTGAAAGTTTTGCTTTTAATTCCTCCTTCATTAGATTTATTGACAATTCTATATAATGTTTTTCTTTTTCGTCGAGGTAAAATTCATTGTCAAAATACTTAAAGTACCGTTTTTTATTCCAAATTAAAGTGGTCGAAAAACCCTTTTTTTCTTTGGGTTGCAATGTGATTACGCTTGCTTTTAGTTGCTGATTGCTAAAGACCCAAAATTTATCCTCATTTGTTCCTCCACTTTTTTGATATGCTTGAAAAATCGAATCCATTTTATGTTCGAAATCCAGCAAGCTTTTTTCACTATAAATTTTATCCTCTCGAGTATTGAAAATTCCTTCGAAATTCAAGTACTCATTGCCTTGAAATATTTTATAAAAGGGTTTAAAGGACAATGATGCTGTGGCTTGCGAACCGATTGATTTCGTGTCTAAATAAAAGGAAACTTGGTTGTCGGATAAATTCTCTATGTGATAGCTAATGGTGAATTTTCTATGATTTGATAAAGTATCTGTAACTTTAACGTTATCCATTTGCAATTCTAAAACAGGCTTTTGTGCCCAAACAATTGTACTAAAACAAAGTAAACAAAAGAGTATTCTCATAACTGTTAATTTATTAAGTAACGCTATTTTGTAGCTAAATAGTATTACATCACCATTAAATTACATCCCCGAATATCGCTATTATCGAATCTTCCCAACACTTCAAAAGTGTTATTTGACTGTTTTTTTCCTAAATCTTGGGTGGCAATAAAGGAACACGAATTGATATTTGCCAAATCAATCACATTTATACCGCCTGATTTTCCATCGGCAACATAACTCAAAGCATCTTCGGTGTCACGAATCATGATTTGCATCCAAGAAGGACATTCAAAAACACCATTGCCCAACGAATACGCTTGCGATAAAAGCTCTGTCATTCCGTATTCAGAATGAATTGCATTCACTCCAAATCCTTTACAAAGTTGTTCGTGCAATTCTTCTCTAATCATTTCTTTCCGTTTGCCTTTCATGCCGCCCGTTTCCATGATTATAGTGTTCTTTAGCTTGAATGGTTGCTTTTCTATAATGTCTAACAAAGCATAAGTAACGCCTATCAGAATAGTATTTTGTTCTTCTTTTTCTAAAACAGCTAATTTCTCCATGAGTTCATCATGATTAAAAAGATAAAATCCACTATTTTGATTTTTAGAAAGACGAATCAAATCTTCTACCATGTAAATCAATGAGGAACCTTTTCGCTCTAAATAAGAGGGTAACAAAGCCAAAACAGCGTAATCTTCTATAGCTCCATAAAATTGTGAAAAACCTTTGCGATAGCTTTCTTCATAAAGTGAAACATCGGTAACCAAATGTTTACTGGTTGTGATGCCGGTGGTCCCACTACTCGTAAAAGTTTCTTGTATTGGATTATTGTTCGCAACCACCTCGTGGGTTTTAAAAAACTGAATGGGTAAAAAAGGAATCGCTTTTAGTGATTTTATAGCAGATTTATCAACCTGGAGCAAGTCGCAAAATTCTCGATAAACCAAGTTATTATCATACTGAAAACGAAACACTTTTAGTGCTATTTTTTCAAATTGCTTTTGGCTGGAAATACTAAATATGTCGGCGTTGGATAACAAATGTTTTTTTTACAAAAGTAACTAAATAAAAAAAACTCCAACTTTTCAATTGGAGTTTTAAAACTATTTTTAAAAGTTATTTATTCAATAACTAATTTTCTTGTGGCTGTTTTACCATCTTCCGTGATTTTCACAACGTAAATACCTGCTTTTAAGCTAGCTACATTTACTGGTTGATTGGTAATTGTAGTGTTAACTACTTGTTTTCCGATTATGTCATAGATTACAACAGCTTTAGCGTTATTACTGTCTGAAGTAATAAACAAGTTACCGTTTTTAACTGGGTTAGGATATACTTTTAAACCATTGATTTCATTTTGTGCAACAGCTAAGTTTAAACCTAAACTATTAAAGTCAGGAGCAATTCTTAATTCGTCTAAAACTAATGAAGGAGTTGTTGTATCTGAATCTTGTCTGATTTGGAAACCACCAAAATTCAATACTGCTGGAGGAGTTGGTAAAGTAATCAGTTTAGTCAAAGAAGGTGTTGGAGGATTTGGCAAAGTAATGTCTGGATTGAACCATACAGAATATGTTAAAGTATTAAAGTCAAAACTCATAACAACTAAAACCGTATCATTTACATTAAATACTGTTGTAGCATAATTTGTAGTTGTTGAAGTTGAATCAAAACCTAAAACATAACCTGTACCACTTGGTTTAGCAAACAATCTACCTTGGTATCCTTTTCCTGAATCAGTTAATCCTAAGAAATAAGTTCCTGTAGTAGCCGTTGTAGTAGTTAAATCAGCTACTTTAATTAAAACTGAAGCAAAAATTGTACCTGTAGTGATTGGCGTGAATGGTGTAAATGGATCTTTACCAGCTCCTAAAAAGCTTGCTGAATTTCCAGTTGAAACAGCTGTATTTGGATAACTTAAACTTCCTGCTGCAATAACTACCTCATCCCCTGAGTTTACATTCGTCCATCTTTGTTGCGCACCTAAATTACTACCAGCTGTATAATTAAAACCTTCATAGTATGGAAGTGCATTAACTGGTTTACATTCTGGTGCAGTAACAATAGAAGAATAAGTACAAACCCCATTTACAAAATTTAAAGTTATTCCAACGCCTTCAGTAATACCAGAAACAGTTATATTTCCAGCAGCAACAGTATTTGGATTATCTCCACCTACTGTTCCAGAAGTTGGTGTCATTACATAATTTCCTGTTCCACCACCAGTGTAAGGTATAGTAGCAGTATAAGTATCCATTCCAAAAGTAACAGCATTACAAAGCACAGTTGGCGCTCCTAATACCAAGCTACAAGCTGGGTTGTAATTGAACACTTTAATGTCGTCAATTCTAATTCCTGTTGTTGATCCCGTAAAACGCAAAGAAAGCGTTGCTGATGAAGGAAGAATTCCACCTGCAATAGTTACTAAAGTCCATGCTGGATTGTTTGTAAATGTTATCGGAGTCCAAGTAGTTCCATTAGTACTAAATTCTAACACAAGCGTAGAAGCTGATAAATGACCAAAAGACATTTGAATGTTTGCAGATGAATAGGCTGATGTATTGATGCCATCAATTTGAAAGTATTTATTTGGTAATGGCGGAGTCGCTACCGCAACTGCTGCTATCCATACATTTCCTCCACCTGAAGCACCTACATAACTAGAAACTTGAGTAGCCCTAACATCTGCTGTTCCAGAATAAACAATAGGCGCACCGTTTTGAAAAGTAGCAGGAGCAGTTCCTGTAATATAAGCTGGAATTAAAGTTGTACCAGTTGGCGTTCCGAAATTTTCAGAGTAGATTGTCTGAGCAAAAGAAACCACACCAACAAAAAGCATTAAAGCTAAAGTGTAAAGTTTTTTCATTTTAATTATTTATTAAGTTTTAGGGTACAAAGATAACAAGTATTTTTGTTTGTTTAAAAAAAACAAGGTAAAAGAATCATTAATTTAAAGGAAAGTCATTAGTATTGATTATTTTACAATCAATTTTCGGGTAGCCGTAGCTTCGCCTTCTTTAATTTTAATAATGTAAACTCCTGGAGAAAGGGAAGAAATGTTAAGTTCTTTTGTGTTTAAAGTAGTTTGGAGTACTTTTTTTCCCAAAACATCAAAAATGATAATGTCTTTGTCTAAAGAAGATTTAGAGGTAATATATATTTTGCCATTACTCACAGGATTGGGATAAAAACTCAACCCTTCAATCACAACAGGCTGTGGCTTATTATCTTGAGCAGAAACGCTCGCAGACAAGAAGAACAGTAGTAGCAGTGTATAAAAGTAATTTTTAGTCATCATCTCCATTTGATTTTGCAAATGTATTAAAATTATTTCAAAGAGTATGCCAAAAAAACAAGACCTTCCGTGTAGAAGGTCTTATTTAGCATTATTTTAATACAATGTGCTCTTTACAAAAAAATCAATTGTCCTTGATAATGGGCGTTGATATTGACAATGGCTGGATGGGTTTTGCTATAAACATTTCCTATATTATATAAATCACCATTTAGGGCATCAATGGGGTGGACCACAATTTTATTAGAACCTCTGTGGTAAATGTTTATGGTATTGGCCAATAGGTTTTCCGTATCTACAATACCGTTTTCTTCATATACATTAATGTTTAAAATTTGGGTTTGCCCAGAAATGGTAAATCGAGCAACGTTGTTGTTGCTTATTGTCAAATCATGGTTGTTGACTTGAAGTATATAATCGCCCGTTCCAGTTCCGGTGCCTCCCATCCCATCCAATTTATTGGACGCCGATAAAAATAGCGACGGAAAAGTTAAAACGCCATCAGAAACAATATTTTTTTCTGTTCTAGAATAAATTTCTTTAATGTTGGGCGCCGTAATATAAACGACGGTTTCTCCATAATCTCTTACCCAATTGCAGGTGGTATTATCTTGCAAAACCAAAATGTTGTTCTCCACCGAAACTTCAATATCATTAATTAAATTTTCGCCTGTTCGAATCGCTACTTTATATTGTGGTCCTTGGGTAAGCACCACGCCAATTCCTTTATGCACCACAATTTTTTCAAACGAGGTTACATTAATTTCTTTTGAAATCATTTTCCCTGTCGATTTAATACAATCGGCTGGCTTTTCGCAAGCTAAAAAGAGGAAAACAAAACTAAATAAGTATAGGTAGAATTTCATATATATATAAAATTTAAAGTCGAAGTCCGACAACAATTTCAAATGCTTCGGCTAATAAATTATTTGTTTTGATAGAAGCACCCGTAAATACTTTATCCGTAATATAATATTTCATGCCGAGTCTATCGTAAGTATGTTCCCCGTTTTTGAAAGGCTGATAAATATAATATCCGATTTGAGCTTCAATTGAAATTTTATTAATAAACAATTCATGTCCTATAAATATACTTGCTCGTTTATAATCCGTATTGGCATCGATACCTTCTTCAGGATACGCAATAGAACGAAAACGGATGTATTCTTTAAAGGAAGTCGTCACAAAATATTCGGCACCAAGTTGCAAACTGCTTTTTCTGTTTATTCGTTTATCGGCATAAAAACCAAAGTGGTAAAATGGTTTTTGACCACTTCCAACAACTGGGCTTTCATTTACGCCAGTTCGGAACACAAAATTATAACGAATGGGTTCCGTAAATTTCATTTTATAAGACGTAGTAGTATCTTTTTTGGTTTTACCCGTATCGAAGTTGTAATTCAATCCAACCGTTACATTCCAAGTATTCAAACCTCTATTTGGCGATTTCATTTTGCCGTTGGAGAAATGCGTGAGCAACAATCCCGCCTGAAAACCAAATTTATCAATGACATTGTCTTTTCGATAATTCAAGCTAATTACAGTATTTCCAAGATATCTTGAACCAATTGCTTTATTTTTATTGTTCGTTTCACTGTCATTAGGATTTGTTGCCATTGCCACACCCTGACCAAATTTAAAAACTACCTTTCTATTAAAAAAATAAAAGTTATAAAAGGCGCCAGCGGCATAACAATTTCCTAAAATGTCGTTTTTGAGGTTTTGATACAAAAAATAACCCCCATAATCGGGGTAATTGTATAACGAATGCCATTCTTCAGCACCATGGGTTTTTTTGGCAAAACTCAGCATGTAGCCTTCGGGATGTCCCGTAATCAGTTGGGCTAAATCGGGGGAATGAAGTATAATGTTACCTGCAAAATAGTCCGCTTCTAAAGCAGTGGTGTTTTTAAATTCCTGCGCCGCAACGCAATTCATAAACAGCAAAACCAATCCTATGCCATACTTTTTCATGAAACAAATATATAAATTTTAGTATACAGACCAAATGTCGGAGAAGTCACTTTCAATAGCTCTTCCTTTTATGCTGTTTAAATTAACAAAAATCGTTTGCGTTAGTTTATAATTTTTTTAACACTTTGTGCCCTATATTACTATATTTTTGCATCGAATGAGACTGCTACTATCCCTATTATTCTTGAGTATTTTTCTGTCGATTGGCGGGAACGTTGTTTATGCCAATACTTCTAGCATTGACAAGGCTTTTTCTCAAAATTTTAGTCAAAAAAAGCAACTAAACGCTTCAACGGACAATCAAATCTACACTATAATCGACGATAGCGAATTGGATTTAGAAGAGGAAAGTCACATTTGCAAAAAAACCAAAAACCAAAAAACGAATACGGTACTTTTGCCAAATGCTTACTTTCTTTCACAAAAGTATTGTGAAAATTACAGAATGTTTTTTATAAACAACTCTTTAAAAAGATTCAAAAATTACCCTCCTTTTTACGGGTATATTTCTCCTAATTACTTTACTCAAAGCATTCTAAGAATCTGAAAAACATTTGCTATAAGTGTTTTTAAGGGTACATTATTTCAAATTTTATTCACAAATTTTGAAATCTATATTTGAAATAATATAACTTTTTTCGCTTTTTGAATTCCTAATTATATTCCTAATTTAATTAATCCATTTTCCGTTTTATACAATGAAAACAAACGTCCTATTATCAGGCTTCGTTGCCTTTTTGTTACTAACAAGTTGCAATTCCAAAAAAGAAGTAAAAGAAGAAGAAGGTAAATATACCGTTACAAATGCAACTGTAATCGACACTTCCTTTACCAAAGAATATGTTTCACAGATAAAATCAATTCGCAACATAGAAATTCGTGCCCAAGAAAAAGGATTCCTTCAAGACATTTATGTGGACGAAGGGCAATATGTAAATGCGGGACAAATACTATTCCGTATTATGCCGAAAATGTATGAAGCCGAGTTGATGAAAGCGAAGGCTGAAGAGAAAGCTGCAGAAATTGAATTATTAAATGCAAAAACGCTAGTCGCTAAAAATGTAGTTTCAAAAAACGAACAAGCTATGGCACAAGCCAAGCTAGAACAAGCCAATGCTGAAGTAGCCATGGCAAAATTGCACCTTTCGTTTACAGAAATAAGAGCGCCTTTTGCAGGAACCATCGACAGAATCCCTAAAAAAATAGGAAGTCTTATTGATGAAGGCGAATTGTTAACCAGTCTTTCTGACAATAGCAAAATATTTGCTTATTTCAATGTTTCTGAACCGGAGTATTTAGAATATCAAAGTAACATTAAAGGACGCGCCAATAGTAATGTAGGCATGCTTTTAGCCAATGGGCAACCCTTAAATTCCAGAGGGAAAGTAGAAGT
>CAIRNC010000159.1 GCA_903879875.1 uncultured Bacteroidota bacterium | reverse complement strand
TTTTCCATAAAATCATTATCCAGCTATCGAAACTCCAATTAAAGTTCCAATTCCATAAGTTATTGCGGCGGCGGCTAATCCAAAAGCTACTTGTCTCATTCCTGAAAAAAGCACGCTTTTACCTGTCAATAAAGTGATGGCAGCTCCAATGCCGAATAGCCCAACAACACTACTTCCGATACTTAAAAATATCGCATTTTTTCCATCTAAAAACATAAACGGATACAGTGGAATGATAGCACCAATGGCAAAAAGTATAAAGGATGCAATAGCAGCTTCCCATGCCGAACCTCCTAATTCCTCTTTATCGATACCTAACTCTTCGGTAATAATAGCATCAATCGCTGATTGTGGGTTTTCAAATGCTTTTTCGGCAAGTTTTTGAGCCTCTTGAATGCTCATTCCTTTGGCTTGATAAAGCAAAACCAACTCTTTCTTTTCTTCTTCCGGAGAAGCTTCCAATTCTTCGGTTTCTAACTCAATTTGGCGCATGTTTAATTCTCTCGAACTTTGTACAGAAAGCCATTCGCCCAACGCCATCGAAATGGCTCCAGCCAAAAGTCCTGCACAACCCGTAAGCAATATGGTACTGTTGGATACCGCTGCACCAGCAACCCCCATCACCAAACTCATATTAGAAACCAATCCGTCATTAGAACCTAAAACTGCCGCACGCAAAGCATTTCCACCCACTGATTTATGTCGGCTTTCAAATTTAGAGAGCAATCCGCCCGAAACGTTCAACGCTTTGTTATTGTTAACCGCTTCTATAATTTGCAAATGATTGTGCTCAAAACCCGATGGTTTTTCACCATTTTCAATTTTATTTTGAATAGCATTAACGGCAAATTGTTTTTCGATACTCGACAAACTACTAATGATCGAATTGTAACCAAAAAGTTTACCCAGTTTTAATTGAAATTTGGCTCTCCCTGACGGCAAAGGCATTTCATATTCGGCATCATATATTTTAACTTTATCGAGCATGTGCTGGGCATGACCTTTTTCTATATCTGCCAAGCTGTTTAAAACCCGAGTTAAATTTTCGTCCGATTGAATGTTTGCAATACTATTGTACAAAAAAGCGGTGTCCACTTCGGTTTGCAATTGTCCTTTTAGTTTGTTCAAATCCATAGTATATCTTTTTTCAATAATCAAATTTACATAAATAGTTCGCTATTGTTGTCTGCCTTGCTTTAATATTTGCTTAATTTAATTTAGAAGTGCATTTTTCGTTTTATAAAATTGGAAATGTAAAACTTTTGTTGCACCGATAACCGATGTGAAAAATCGAACAATTGTATCAGGATTTGAAATTGGGAGATTTGAAATAGGGTTGGAGTGGAGTTGATTTTATATCTAATAAAATAATGTTGTGTTTTTTGTTATATTTGTTTTTAACTAAAAAAGACATCTTAAAAACATTAATTAAAAACATGACACATCCCATTTTTCCTTGCTTATGGTTTGACGGAAAAGCCAAAGAAGCCGCTACGCATTATTGTTCGATTTTTACGAATTCCAAAATAGTTTCAGAAAACCCGATGGTGGTTATTTTTGAATTGAACGACACCAAATTTATGGCTTTGAATGGCGGGCCGCATTATACCTTTTCTGCTGCCAATTCCTACGTCGTTACTTGTGATACACAAGAAGAAATCGATCATTATTGGGAAAAATTAGGGGAAGGTGGCATTTATAATAAATGCGGTTGGCTCGAAGATAAATATGGAATTTCGTGGCAAATTGTTCCTAAAATTTTAGGAGAACTCATGAACAATCCCGAAAAAGCACCAAAAGCGATGTATGCTTTTATGCAAATGACTAAATTTGATATCGAGAAATTAATAAATGCCTAACCTTTTTTGTATTTTAGCCTCCATAAAATTTTACCAATGATTTCGGATATTCAATTTCAAAACGAGTTACAAATTATAATAGAAAATGCCATTCGTGAAGACGTTGGCCCAGGCGATTATTCCTCATTGGCTTGCATTCCAGCAGACGCTACAGGAAAAGCAAAACTATTAGTCAAAGAAGATGGAATTATTGCAGGAGTTGCTTTTGCAAAAATGATTTTTCAACAGGTAGATGCCAATTTGCAAATGGAAATCTTCATACAAGACGGCACGCCAGTAACCAAAGGCGATGTTGTTTTTCATGTTTCAGGGAGTTCACAATCCATCCTAAAAGCGGAACGATTGGTGCTCAACTCGATGCAACGCATGAGCGCTATTGCTACTAAAACCAATTCGTATGTGAAATTATTAGAAGGCACTGGAGCTCAAATTTTAGATACTAGAAAAACCACTCCAGGCTTTAGAGCACCCGAAAAATGGGCAGTTAAAATTGGGGGAGGGGAGAACCACCGTTTTGCATTGTACGACATGATTATGCTCAAAGACAATCATAATGATTTTGCGGGTGGAATTACTAATGCTATTCACAAAACCAAAGCTTATCTTGCCGAAAATCAACTTGATTTAAAAATTATTGTCGAAGCCAGAACTTTGTCTGAAATTGAAGAAATTTTGCAAAGTGGAGGCATTTATAGAATTTTAATTGACAACTTTAATTTTGAAGATACCAAAAAAGCAGTTGCAATGATTGGCAACAAATGCTTCACAGAATCTTCGGGAAATATAAATGAAAACACCATCAGAGACTATGCCGAATGCGGTGTAAACTTTATTTCGTCGGGAGCATTAACCCATTCGGTTTATAATATGGATTTGAGTTTAAAAGCGATTTAAAACAAAGATATGACCAACAATATAGACGACAAAATCGAGAAAATTCCGGTTATCAGAAACCTAATGCACGTTCTGCAACGGATTAAACTTCCGTGGCTACATAGTGTTTCGTTTTTTGATTTACTTAAAATGTATATAATTGGGATTACCGAAGGCGATTTGTCTTATCGCGCGGGAGCTATTGCTTTTAGCTTTTTTATGGCATTATTTCCTTTTGCCTTGTTCATTTTAAACCTGATTCCCTATATTCCTATTGAAGGATTTCAGCAAGATTTCATGAGTTTTGTGGCTAATAGTGTGCCGCCAAATACTTATGACGCAGTGGCAAATATTATCAATGATATTTTAAATAATAGCCATTCCGGATTGCTTTCTTCGGGATTTATTTTATCTATTTTTTTACAAGCCAACGGATTGAATGCCATTTTAAGCGGCTTTGAAAACTCACAACATGTAATTCAAAAAAGAGGGTTTTTTCGTCAATATTTTGTGGCGCTGGGCATGTCGCTTGTACTCACTTTGATATTGATTTTAACGGTTGCCATTATAGTAATATTTGAAGTATTCCTTCAAAAAACTAAAATTCAAGACGTATTGAGTGATAATATTCCGCTATTAGTTTTAGGACGATATGCTTTTGTCATTTTAATGATTTTAGTGACCACATCCATCTTATTAAAATTTGGTACTAAACAAGTTGGAAAACGAGCCTTTATATCAATAGGTTCTGTATTTACCACCATTTTAATCATTATTTCTTCCTATTTTTTTGGAATTTGGGTAGTGAAATTTTCAAAATACAACCAACTTTATGGTTCGATAGGAACACTTTTAATAATGATGTTCTTCATCTGGATTAACTGTATGGTTTTGTTACTTGGATTTGAACTCAATGAAATAATCAGCAAACACAGACGAATACATAAACCCAATTAATTTTTATTTGAAGCTAATCCCGCTGTCCGTTCTATCTTTTGTGCCGAACCCCGGCACAAAAGGATGCCACTTCCATCGGGGCTAAAAAAAACTCAACTTTATGAAAAACAAATTTTTAAACCTAGTCCTATTTTGTTTTGTCAACCTTGCTTTGGCACAAAACACCGTTATCGGAAAATGGAAAACCATAGACGACCACACGGGAAAACCAAAATCTATTGTCGAAATATTTGAAAAAAACCAAAAAATATACGGGCGAGTAATCGAAATATTCGATCCAAAAAAGAAAAACAGTGTTTGTCATAAATGCGAAGGCGAAGATGCTAATAAACCAGTTAATGGTTTAATCATCATCAAAGGACTTATAAAAGACGGCGACGAATACAATGATGGCAAAATTCTAGACCCTAACAATGGGAAACTTTATAATTGCTATATCACTCTAGAAACACCTGAAAAACTTAAGGTTAGAGGTTTTGTTGGTATTTCATTAATCGGTAGAACCCAATATTGGATTAGAGTGAAAACCTAATGTAAACAACATCAAATTCATGTATTTCATCGAAGTCATTTTGCCGCTAAACCTTCCCAAAACGTTTACTTACAGCGTTTCTGAAGCTGAATTTCTTTTTATAAAAAAAGGGATGAGGGTTAATGTTCCATTTAAAACTAACAAAATATATACGGCACTGGTTATTGAAATTCATCAAAACAAACCTCTTTTGTATGATGCTAAAGAAATTCATCAAATTTTAGATCATTTTCCAATTGTAACAGAATTTCAAATTCAACATTGGTTTTGGATTGCCTCTTATTATATGTGTGCTATT
>CAIRNC010000158.1 GCA_903879875.1 uncultured Bacteroidota bacterium | reverse complement strand
CTATAATGATGAGTTTATATTAAAATATGATTTGTTAAGTAAAAAGTATTATTTGAATTCAAATGATTCTAAATTATTAGACTGTTCTTTTTCTGGTTTTGAATTAGCTAAAATTAATAATTCAAATCTTGATTTGCCAAATTTAAATGATTTTAAATTTGATTTTGATTATATCAGTTCTTATCGAATACAACCGAATGAAATTGATGAAGATTTACCTAAAGAAAGAAATATAAAAAAAATAGGTGTCAAGGGTAAATTTGCTTATGAAATTTTAATTAATGATTTATTGTATTCAGAAGGGAAACTTTTGAAGAATGTCAGTGATTGGTACAAAACTGCTTTTGAAGGTTGGGGCATTAATATTGATAATGATACAACAAGAAGTAAGTTTTATTTTGAGTTAATAAGGGAACAACCTACATTATTTAAAACTAATTTAGAAAATGTTGGCCAAGGAATAAGTCAAACATTGCCATTAATTACAAAGTCATTTATTGTTGAAGAAAAACCTTCTTTAACAATAATTGAAGAACCAGAATTACATCTTCATCCTTCTGCTCACGGTGATTTAGCAGAAAGATTTGCGGAATCTTTGGAGGATAAAAATAAAAGATACTTAATTGAAACACATTCCGAAAATTTTATTTTAAGATTAAGGAGACTAATTGCAGAGAAAAAGTTTGATTATTTTACTAATAATGAGATTAACATATATTTTGTTAAATACAATCATATATTGAATGAAAGTACTTTAGAAAAAGTAAATGTAAAGTCTGACGGTAATGTTGAAAATTGGCCAAAAGGAATTTTAGTGAATCATTAGATGAAATACTTGCAATGAAAAATACAAAAAATTAATTTATGTGGATAGAAATTAGAGAAGATATATTCAAATCCAATGATTTGAAAGATTTACAATTTCTTTTGAATATTATTTTTGAAACTAAAGGTTCTATGTTTTCTAAAGCAAAACTATTTTTAGATTTTCAAAGTATTAAAGAAACAGATTTATATAATAAACTTGATAGTATTGATCAAGAATTAATTCAAGATTCAGTAAAATCGTCTTTTTATGAGAATCAAATTGAAATCAAATATTTTATTTCTAACGATGTAAATGTTAATAATTATAATCTTGAGGAAGCATTAGAATTATTAAGAGAACCTCTATGGATAGTTCTTGAAAATAGCTTCAATGATTCAAATTTTATAAAATCAATAATATATAATTTTGATGAAGATGATAAGTTTGTAATTACTTGTATTCAAAATCGTTGGATAGATTTTGCTAATGCTGGTGGTTCAGGAGCAAAAAATCAAATTAAAGGTAAATTGGATACTTTCAATATTTTAGCAGCGAAACATAATACAGAAACTCATAAATATTATAGAGGTTTAGTAATTTTAGATAGCGAAAAAAATTATTTAAGTGAGCCAAAACAATACAACACTTTGACTGATTTTCTTAAACAAAAAAATATCGAATGGCATATCCTAGAGAAAAGATCAATTGAAAATTATATGCCTAACGAATTGATATTTCAGATAAGAGAAAATAAATCTCTGTCGAGTAGAACAGACGATAAAGATTGCATTAGTTGGATAAACGTTTATCAGTATTTGTCAGATGAACAAAAAGATTTTCTGAGATATGAAAAACAGCCAAGTAAAAGCACTTTTCAAAATAATGATTTCACAGAAATAAATAACTTATATAATGTTTCTGACGCAAATTATTCTGTTTTAGAAAAAGGGATTAATTATAGAGATAATGAAACTGGGGGT
>CAIRNC010000157.1 GCA_903879875.1 uncultured Bacteroidota bacterium | reverse complement strand
GGACTTTTTTTATGTTAAATATTTCAAAAAATTATATTTTGATACGTTTTCTTTCGGTTTCAGTCAAATAGATTTTTCTTAAACGAATTGATTTTGGTGTAACCTCTACATATTCATCTTTCTGAATGTATTCTAAAGCTTCTTCCAACGAGAAAATGATTGGTGGGATAATTCTTGCTTTTTCATCGTTACCAGAAGATCGAACATTTGATTGTTTTTTCTCTTTAGTTACGTTTACACACATGTCATCACCACGAGAGTTTTCTCCAATTACCTGACCTTCGTAAATTTCGGCATTTGGTTCAACAAAAAACTTACCACGATCTTGTAATTTATCAATAGAATAAGGAATAGCTTTACCTTTTTCCATAGAAATTAATGAACCTTTATTACGTCCAGAAATTTCTCCTTTGTAAGGCTCATATCCTATGAAACGGTGTGCCATAATAGCCTCACCTGCAGTAGCAGTAAGCAATTGATTACGCAATCCGATGATTCCACGAGATGGAATATTGAATTTTATAACCATACGCTCTCCTTTAGTTTCCATGCTCAACATTTCCCCTTTACGCAAAGAAACAAACTCTACCGCCCTTCCTGAAAGTGTTTCAGGTAAGTCGATTGTTAATTCTTCAATTGGCTCACATTTTTTACCATCAATTTCTTTGATAATAACTTGTGGTTGACCGATTTGCAATTCATATCCTTCTCTTCTCATGGTTTCGATAAGAACGGACAAGTGAAGTACACCACGACCAAAAACCATAAACTTATCAGCAGAATCAGTTTCACCCAATTTCATTGCTAAGTTTTTCTCTAATTCTTTTGTCAAACGATCTCTAATATGACGAGAAGTTACAAATTTACCCTCTTTCCCAAAGAAAGGAGAATCGTTAATTGTAAACAACATACTCATTGTAGGCTCATCAATTGCAATAGTTTGTAAAGCTTCTGGGTTTTCAATATCAGCGATAGTATCACCAATTTCAAAACCTTCTACTCCAACAATTGCACAAATATCTCCGGCAATTACTTCTTGCACTTTTTTACGACCTAAACCTTCAAAAGTATGTAATTCTTTGATACGTGATTTCAAAATTACACCGTCTCTTTTGCATAATGAAATTGGCATTCCTTCTCTCAATACACCTCTTTCTAAACGTCCAATCGCGATACGACCTGTAAATGCTGAGAAATCTAAAGAAGTAATCAACATTTGTGGTGTTCCTTCAGAAACTTTAGGAGCTGGTACGTTGTTAATAACCATATCCAACAATGCTTCAACATTATCCGTTACGTTTTCCCAATGGTCAGACATCCAGTTATTTTTAGCAGAACCATAAACTGTTGGGAAATCCAACTGCCATTCTTCTGCACCTAATTCAAACATTAAATCAAAAACTTTTTCATGAACTTCTTCAGGAGTACAGTTTTCCTTATCTACTTTGTTGATTACAACGCAAGGTTTTAAACCTAAGTCGATTGCTTTTTGCAAAACGAAACGTGTTTGAGGCATTGGACCTTCAAAAGCATCTACTAATAAACAAACGCCATCAGCCATATTCAATACACGTTCTACTTCACCGCCAAAATCGGCGTGACCAGGAGTATCTATGATGTTGATTTTTGTACCTTTGTAAACAACTGAT
>CAIRNC010000156.1 GCA_903879875.1 uncultured Bacteroidota bacterium | reverse complement strand
TCTTTCCGGTATTGGGTAGGCGGTTTGTTTTTTGGACTAGGTTGGGCGTTAGTTGGTGCTTGTCCAGGGCCTATTTTTATTTTAATTGGAGCTGGATTTTTGCCCGTAATCGTGATACTGCTCGGAGCGTTTATAGGAACGTTGCTCTATGGGGTAATAAAAGACAAATTGCCGCATTAAAATTTAAGAAATCCAATAAAAACTGCTCACAAAGAAACCAAAATTAAATATTGTTTGTTTGTAGGCAATCCTTTATATTTGCGGTTCGTAAATTTATAAAAAAATGATTCAGATTACATTGCCCGACGGTTCAGTAAAAGCTTTTGCAAAAGAAGTAACTCCAATGGATGTTGCCAAAATCATTAGTGAAGGATTAGCTAGAAACGTGATTTCAGCTTCTTTTGATGGTACAACAGTTGAAACAGATACTGCTTTAACGACGGACGGTGCACTGGTTTTATATACTTGGAATGATGCCGAAGGAAAGAAAGCTTTCTGGCATTCCACTTCACACGTTATGGCTCAGGTTTTAGGCGAAATGTATCCTGGATTGAAGCTTACTCTTGGTCCTGCTATCGAAAACGGGTTTTATTATGACGTTGACTTTTGTGATACCAAAATTGTTGAAGCCGATTTCAAACAAATTGAAGATCGAATTTTAGAAGTTTCTAGAGAAAAACACGAATTCAAAATGCGTCCTGTTTCTAAAGCAGAAGCGTTGGCTATTTATAAAGACAATGAATATAAAACGGAATTAATTTCCAATTTGGAAGACGGAACGATTACATTTTGTGATCATGCCAATTTCTTTGATTTATGCCGTGGTGGTCATATTCCAAATACTGGAATTATAAAAGCCATGAAGATCATGAGTGTTGCTGGAGCTTATTGGCGTGGCGACGAGAAAAACAAGCAATTGACTCGTGTTTATGGTATTTCCTTTCCAAAACAAAAAGATTTAACCGATTATTTGCTTTTATTAGAAGAAGCCAAACGTCGCGATCATAGAAAACTTGGAAAAGAATTGGAATTGTTTGCTTTCTCTCAAAAAGTAGGACAAGGTTTGCCTTTATGGTTACCAAAAGGAGCTGCTTTGAGAGACCGATTGGAACAATTTTTGAAAAAAGCACAAAAAAAAGCGGGTTACGAGCAAGTAGTTACGCCACATATTGGTCAAAAAGAATTGTATGTAACCTCGGGTCATTATGCAAAATACGGTGCTGATAGTTTTCAGCCAATTCATACTCCAGCAGAAGGAGAAGAGTTTTTGTTAAAACCGATGAACTGTCCGCATCACTGCGAAATTTACAATACAAAACCCTGGTCTTATAAAGATTTACCGAAACGATATGCGGAATTTGGTACGGTTTATCGTTACGAACAAAGTGGCGAATTACATGGTTTAACTCGGGTACGAGGGTTTACTCAAGACGATGCACATATTTTTTGTACACCTGACCAATTGGATCAAGAATTTAAAAATGTAATCGATTTAGTGCTTTATGTTTTCGGGTCGTTAGGATTTGAAAATTTTACGGCGCAAATATCTTTACGTGATCAAGAAAATAGAGATAAATACATAGGTTCTGACGAAAATTGGGAAAAAGCTGAAAATGCGATTATTAATGCTGCTGCTGATAAAGGATTGAAAACGGTTGTTGCATATGGCGAAGCTGCTTTCTATGGTCCGAAGTTGGATTTTATGGTAAAAGATGCACTTGGCAGACAATGGCAATTAGGAACGATTCAAGTTGATTACAACTTGCCAGAGCGTTTTGAGTTGACTTACAAAGGTTCTGATAATGAGTTGCATATACCTGTAATGATTCACCGTGCGCCTTTTGGTTCTATGGAACGTTTTATAGCTATTTTAATTGAACATACCGCAGGAAAATTCCCTCTTTGGTTAATGCCAGAACAAGCTATAATATTGTGTTTGAGTGAGAAATATGAAAATTATGCTAAAAAAGTTTTAAATCTGCTAGAAAATCACGAAATTCGCGCCCTGATAGATAATAGAAATGAGTCTATCGGAAGAAAAATTAGAGATGCAGAAATGCAGAAAACCCCGTTTATGCTGATTGTAGGCGAGGAAGAAGAAAAAAACAATACCATTTCTATACGTCGTCATGGACAAGAAGGAAAGGGTAATGTTACCGTAACAATTGAAGAATTTGCAGCAATTGTCAACGAAGAAATCAGCAAAACATTAAAAGTATTTACAGTTTAACTTAAATTATAAAGTCATAGCAATAAGAAACAGTAGAGGTTATCAACCTCGAGTAGAAAAAAAAGATGCACATAGAATTAACAATTTAATTCGTGTACCAGAAGTACGTCTTGTAGGTGAAAATATTGAGCCAGGTGTTTTTAAAATAGCTGAAGCACTAAGATTAGCCGATCAATTTGAATTGGATTTGGTTGAAATTTCGCCAAATGCAGAACCGCCAGTTTGTAAAATAATGGACTATAAAAAGTTTGTTTACATGCAAAAAAAGCGCGACAAAGAGTTGAAGGCAAAATCTACTCAAATTGTAGTGAAAGAAATTCGTTTCGGACCTCAAACAGATGAGCATGATTATGAATTTAAAAGAAAAAATGCAGAAAAATTCTTGAAAGAAGGTTCTAAATTGAAAGCATTTGTTTTCTTTAAAGGACGTTCAATCATTTACAAAGACCAAGGTCAAATCTTGTTGTTAAGATTAGCCACAGATCTTGAAGAATTTGGAAAAGTAGAAGCAATGCCCGTTCTTGAAGGAAAAAGAATGATTATGTTTATTGCTCCAAAAAAGAAAAAATAATCCTCCCCTAACCCCTCCGAAGGAGAGGGACAAAAAAAAGAGGAAAACAATATCACTTCTCGGCTCCCTCCTTTTTGGGGAGGGTTGGGGAGGGGAAAAATAAGTAAGTAAGAATAAATTAAAAAACACTAGGAAAAAATGCCTAAAATGAAAACCAAATCTAGCGCCAAGAAACGTTTTAAAGTTACTGGTACTGGAAAGATTAAAAGAAAGCATGCTTTCAAAAGTCATATTTTGACCAAGAAATCTAAAAAACGTAAATTAGCTTTGACACACTCAGCGCTAGTTCACAAAACAGATGAAAAAAGCATCAAACAACAATTAAGAATTATCTAGTAAGCTTTATGCTTACAGCTTGTAGCTTACAGCTATAAAATTCTTTAGGTTAAAACAATTTCAATAACCTTGGAGTAAGGCCTTAAGTGCTCTTGATTAAATTCGAGCCGCCTACTACAAAAAAAACAGAAAAATTATGCCAAGATCAGTAAATTCAGTTGCTAAGAGAGCAAGAAGAAAAAAGATAATGAAGCAAGCCAAAGGTTTCTTTGGTCGTCGTAAAAACGTTTGGACGGTTGCGAAAAATGCGGTTGAGAAAGCCATGTGCTATGCTTACCGTGATAGAAAAGTGAATAAAAGAAATTTCCGTTCTTTATGGATTCAACGTATCAACGCTGGAGCTAGACTAGAAGGAATGAGTTATTCTCAATTTATGGGTAAAGTAAAAGCTAACGGAATCGAAATGAACCGTAAAGTTCTTGCCGATTTAGCTATGAATCACCCAGTTGCTTTCAAAGCCATACTTAATAAAGTAAAATAAACGTTTTATCAACTCAATTTAGACTTACTTACATAGAAGCCCCAAATTTGTTAATCAAATTTGGGGTTTTGTCATTTTAGTTTATTTGTAATTTATAAAAAAATCAATTAAAATTTAATTCTGAGATATAAAAAAAGTCTTCCAATAATTTTTTGGAAGACTTTCTATATTTAAAAAACGATAAATATTATTTAGCGTGTTTTGCGTATTTTGTGTATTTTGTTTTAAATTTATCAATACGACCTGCAGTATCAATAAGTTTAGATTTTCCTGTGTAAAAAGGATGAGAAGTTCTAGAAATCTCCAATTTTACTACTGGATATTCAACACCTTCGTGTACTATTGTTTCTCTGGTTTCTGCTGTAGATTTAGTAATAAAAACATCTTCATTCGACATGTCTTTAAAAGCAACTAATCTGTAATTTTCTGGGTGAACTCCTTTTTTCATTTTGAAATCTTTTTTTTAAGTTTGAGTTGTAAACTATTTTGAAGCTTTTCTTTTAATAGAAAAGGTATAAATATTTTATAACTTTTGTTTTTTACATTATTATTTTCAGTTTGCAAATTTACATTTATTTTTCGATTTACAAATCAATAATAGGGTTTTTTATGTTTACTAGAAATATTAATAGAAATTAGATGGAATTTACATATAATTCAAGACTAATTTGGTGCAATATTTCGTAACGCTAATCTTTTACAAATTAGTCTCACTATTTTTTAATTTTTAGACTTGTTATAACAAAAAATATTTTTATATTTGCAACCGCTTTCGGGGTGTAGCGTAGCTCGGTTATCGCGCCTGCTTTGGGAGCAGGAGGCCGCAGGTTCGAATCCTGCCACCCCGACAAAAGTCGAACAGCAATGTTCGGCTTTTTTTGTTTCTACACATTTATATGTTTATTTACAAACATTAATGATTTTGAATGTTTAATTTTGCAATAAAATAATGAAATTATGTTTAGTAAAGGTCAATTGGAATTTGCTGGTTTTTTTGTAGTTGCTTTTGTAATTGCTATGATTTATTCATACAGGAAGGATATCAATCTCCATCGTAAATTTTATAAGGGAAATTATAAGATTCTAATTGGATTTATACTTTTTATAGGATTGCTTTTTTTAATAAAAATATTCTTTAAGCATTAATTACTCTTATTTTTTATAATATTACAAATTTATTTTATAATTG
>CAIRNC010000155.1 GCA_903879875.1 uncultured Bacteroidota bacterium | reverse complement strand
TCCATCAATTATGGTAAGCGGATAATCGACTATAAAACCTTTTGAAAAAACTTGTTCGTACAATTCTCGGGCTTTGTCAGGTGCCGTAAAATAATCAAAGAAATAAGTGCCAATCAACTTGTTTTTATCCACGCCTGTAACCCTTGCTGCGGCTTCGTTCGTATCGGTAATTTTGCCTTCAGGACTGATGGTAAACAAAGGGTCGCGACTGGCTTCGATAAGGCTTAAAGAATATTGTGAGGCTAATTTTAAAGAATAACTGTAGGCTTCTAATGCTGCATTTTCGACAACTCGTTTTTCTTTTTCTTTGTTTTGAAAATCAAGTTCTCTATCAGCAAGAACCAATTCGGCAGCTCGTTTTTCTTTAACTTTATTCTGATATTCGAGTTCTTTATTGGCTATTAATAATTCTTCGGCTCGTTTTTCTTTTTCGTTGTTTTGATATTCCAATTCTTCGTTGGCAACTAAGAGTTCTTCGGCTCGTTTTTCTTTTTCATTGTTTTGATATTCCAGTTCTTCATTGGCAATCAATAACTCATCGGCCCGTTTTTCTTTTTCATTATTTTGGAATGCTAATTCTTTATTAGCAATCGCCAATTCCTCGGCACGTTTTTCTTTTTCGTTATTTTGAAACGCTAATTCTTTGTTGGCAATAGCCAATTCGGCAGCTCTTTTTTCTTTTTCATCATTTTGAAACGCTAATTCTTTATTAGCAATTCTTAAATCGAGTGCCCATTTTTGTTCGGCAATATCTCGAGCAACAATAACAACGCCTAAAACAGTACCGGAATCGTCTTTGTAAACCGATCCGTTGAATAAAACATCGGTGAGTTTACCGTTTTTATGTCTCAATGTTAATGGCAAATCAGCAACCGAGCCTTTGTCAAAAACTTCTTGATAGACCTCACGAGCTTTTTGTTGTTCGGTAAAATAATCAAAAAAATCAGAGCCAATTAAGGTTTCTCGTGCAACTCCTGTTATCTGAACTGTAGCATCGTTCAAATCGGTTATTTTCCCCTCGGCATTAATAGTAACAAGTGGGTCGAGACTTGCTTCTATAAGGCTTAATGTGTATTTTGAAGTTAGATTTTGTGTGTTTGTAAACGCCAATAAATCATTATTTCTCTTTTTCTGATTGCTAATAATGCTTATAATCAAGATAAAAACAGTTATTAGCGATAGCAATAGTAACCCAAAAAGAAAGTTGGTGTTGATAATGTTTTTTTCATTGACCAATTGTCTTTTATTTAAAAAGTAATGCTCTTCTTTGTTTATTGCATAGTTGAGTGTTCTGATTTTATCCGTTATTTTTTTACCTTCTTCTATAATCTCTTTTTTTTGCTCATTATTAAACTTGTTTTGATTGTAGAACAACAGGTTTTTCTTTGTAAAAAAAAGTCTATCATCTATAGCATATTTTAATAAAGCAATCCGTTCTTGTTGCACCACTTTGTCATGGGTCAACCGATTTAATGTGTCTAAATTGGCATAAATAGCTGATTTAGAATGTGTATAATTGGCTAGAAATAGGGAGTCACCCGACAATAAATAACCTCTAAAACCGGTTTCTATATTGATAGCATCCAACAAAACTTCATTGTTTTTGTTGATTACTTTTTGGGTATGCATCAATAATTTATTAGTAGCGAGTGCTTTTTCTGAATTGTAATATAAAAAGGTCAAAATAGAGGTAATGAAAATAACCGCTAGGTAATAGAAGAGTGTTGCTTTTTTTTCAAAGGTAAATTTCATAATGCGTGATTTTAAATGTCTTCTATGGGGCTACGGCGTTTGTCTTTCAGAAGTTTGAAATGGGATGGCGATAATCCTGTAGCTTTCTTAAATTGACTGGATAAATGGGCTACACTACTATAATTCATTTTCCAAGCTATTTCAGTAATATTGAGTTCGCCATAAATAATGAGCTCTTTGATGCGTTCAATTTTGTGAGAAATAATAAAGTGCTCGATAGTGGTGCCTTGCACTTCCGAAAATAAATTGGCTAAATAAGTGTAATTGTGTTCTAGCTTTTCGCTTAAATAATTTGAAAAGTTTATTTTAATAGCTTCTTCCGAGTGGTGCACCATTTCGATAATGATGTTTTTTATTTTTTCAATAAGAATGGCTCTTTTGTCGTCCATCAACTCCAAACCGGATTCGAGCAAACCCGTTTTTAGTAGTTCTCGTTTTTCAAACGTAAGGTTTTCCATGATATCAACAACACCCAAATCGACTAAAATAAAATGAAGCCCAAGCTTTTTTAATTCGTCCTTAACCGCCGTTTTACAACGGTTGCTTACCATGTATTTGATATATAGTTTCAAAAGATTTTTTCTTTATGGGGTTTAGTCAAAGGTGACAAAATTTAACTATTGTTTATTGTATAATAAAATT
>CAIRNC010000154.1 GCA_903879875.1 uncultured Bacteroidota bacterium | reverse complement strand
TTAAGATAACATTACAACTCAAATCCGTCATAAAATGTTATTTTTGCAAATAAAATCAAGGTTTTCACTTGTTATTCATCACAAAAAATTAAAATTATGTTGAAGAAAATTTTAAAAATCACTGGAATTGTATTGGTTGTTTTGCTATTGGCATTATTTGCCATTCCTTACTTTTTTAAGGATCAAATAAAAGCAAAAATCACGGAAGCAATCAACGAAAAAGTGGATGCCAAAGTTAGCTTTGAAGACGCCAGTTTGAGTTTATTTAAAAATTTCCCAAATGCCAATGTCAATCTGGAGAAACTAGTCATCATCAATAAAGCTCCATTTGAAGGCGATACTTTAGTCTCGTTAGGCGAAATAGATTTGAAAATGTCTATCAAAGAATTGTTTAAAGGTAAAGACGAATCGATGAATATTGAAGGAATTGCTACCAAAAATGGTTTGATAAATGTTATCATTAACGAACAAGGTGTTGGCAATTTCGATATTGCTTTAAAAGACAACAAAGTGGAAGATAATACTAAAAGCAAACCTCTTGCCTTAAAAATTCAAAAATATTCCATCGAAAATTATCAGATTCGCTATACCGACCAAAAATCGAAAATGAAAATGGTTATTAAAGAGTTAAACCATGAAGGAACTGGCGATTTTGCCACTTCGGTATTGGATTTAGACACCAAAACCACGGCTAAAATATCATTTGATATGGATAAAGTCAATTATATGAATAACATTTCATTGACATTAAACGCGGTGCTTGGCATAGATATGGAAAAAAGCAAATACACTTTCAAAAATAACAAAGCCAAAATCAATGAATTGCCTTTGGAATTCAATGGTTTCATACAAATGGTACCCGATGGTCAGAACTATGACTTAACGTTCAAAACGCCTACTTCGAGCTTTCAAAACTTTTTGGGATTGATTCCTGCAGCCTATTCTGGCAGTGTTAAAGACGTAAAAACAACTGGAGAATTTACAGTTGTGGGTTTTGCTAAAGGACTTTTAGGAAAAACAACCATTCCAAAATTCAACATTGCTATTGCGTCCAACAATGCTTCTTTTCAATATCCAAATTTACCAAAAGCCGTTCAGAAAATTGTTATCGACACTAAAATCATCAACGAAACTGGGCTAATAAACGACACTTACGTGAATTTAGACAAGCTTTCCTTTCAAATTGATCAAGATGTTTTTGACGCCAAAGCCAATGTTAAAAATATTAGCACCAATGCGTTGGTAGATGCCGCAATGAAAGGAACAGTAAATTTAGCCAATTTGTCAAAAGCCTATCCGATCAAATTAGCCAAACCTTTAACCGGAATTTTGAAAGCCGATGTTACGACTAATTTTGACATGAAATCAGTAGAAACCAGTCAGTATCAAAACATAAAAAATGCAGGAAACATGAGTTTGTCCAATTTTAAATATGTGGATGAGAAAGGAAAAGCTTTAAATATCAGTCAAGCTACGGTAAGTTTCAATCCAAGTCATGTTGATTTGAAACAATTTAGTGCAACAACAGGAAAAACTGATTTGAATGTAACTGGAACTTTAGATAATTTTTATGGTTTTCTTTTCAAAAAACAAGAGTTAAAAGGTAACTTCAATTTGCAATCCAATCAATTTGCAGTAGCCGATTTTATGACTTCGGAAACGCCAGACAGAT
>CAIRNC010000153.1 GCA_903879875.1 uncultured Bacteroidota bacterium | reverse complement strand
TGGTTCGTGATTTCAAAAGCGTGGGTCATGTCTAAAAATTTTGATAAAATTAATCAATTTACGCATTAAATGAATTTCCTTTGTATATATATTTAAAAAATGAACACTATCTATTATCTTGCTTCCTGCGACACCTGTCGAAAAATTATTAAGGCTTTGCCCAAGAACAATAACTTGGTCTTTCACGACATCAAGCAAAACCCTATTTCAATACTCGAATTAGAAGAAATGTACCGCCTGTCAGGAAGTTACGAAGCTTTGTTTAGTAAAAAAGCCATTTTATATAAAACGCTGAAGCTAAAAGACAAATCATTGACCGAAGACGATTATAAAAAATATATTTTAGAGCATTATACTTTTTTGAGCCGTCCCGTTTTTATCATTGACGATAAAATTTACATCGGAAATAGCCAAAAAAATATAATAGAAGTAATGAAAGTTTTAAACAAATAAAAGTAAACCGGTATGCGATTTCACACTAGAAAATGGGTAAAACCCGAAGATTTGAACCCAAATAGTTCTTTGTTTGGAGGTAAATTATTGGCTTGGATTGACGAAGAATTGGCCTTATACGCCATCATTCAATTAGAAAATTACAGAATTGTAACTAAACACATGTCTGAAATTAATTTTAGAAGCTCAGCGCATCAAGGGGATATCATAGAAATTGGCATTGATGTGGTCAAATTTGGCAATACTTCCATCACTCTAAAGTGTGAAGCTAGAAACATTATGACTCGTGAAACTATTATCACCATCGACGCCATAACAATGGTGAGTTTGGACGCAGATGGCAAACCTCATGCCCATGGAAAAACAAGCATTGAATTCATTAAAGACCGAATGAAATAATCTATTTTTCGGCTAATTTACGTTCTAATTCTGCCTGAAATTCTTCCATTACAGGTTTCATGGTGCTTTCAGGAATATCAGAAATTCTAATGTACATGAGACCATCAATAGCATTGTTAAACAACGGATCAACATTAAAAGCAACCAAGCGGGCATTTTGTTTGATGTATTTTTTTATCAAAACAGGCAAACGTAAACTACCAGGTTCAAGTTCATCAATAATTTTATCGAATTTATTCAAATCAGATTCAGCTTCATCAAATATAAAATCTTTGTCGGCATCTTTTAACTTTACTTTATACTCCTTTTTAGGGCGCACATATTGCGCAATATAAGGGTCGTAATAATTGGATTTCATAAATTCAATCATCAACGATTTGGAAAAATTTGAAAATTGATTACTAATGCTTACTCCACCTAACAAAAATTTATGTTCTGGATAACGCAATGTAGTGTGAATAATTCCTCTCCATAAAAGAAAGAGTGGCATTGGTTTTTGTTGGTATTCTTTAATGATAAAAGCCCTTCCCATTTCGATAGAATTTTTCATCATATCATCCAACTCCGAGTCAAAACGAAACAATTCAGTCAAATAAAACCCTTCAATTCCATGTTTTGGATAAATCTCAGAACCTAATCCCATTCGGTATGCTCCCGCCAATTGATTGGTGTCGGCGTCCCACAAAAACAGGTGGTGGTAATAAGCGTCGTATTTGTCAAGGTCAATAGATTTGTTGGTGCCTTCGCCAATTTCACGGAAAGTAATTTCACGTAATCGCCCAATTTCATGCAGTATGTTGGGAATTTTACTAGCTTCTGTAAAGAAAACCTCATAGTTTTTACTTTGAAAAAAGCGGGAATCGGTATTTCGCAAGGTGATTATTTCCGCAAGCATTTTTCCTTTACTGGCTGGAGTAACAATTTGCTTAGGACTTTTTGGAATTTTTAAACTTGGTGGCGACAATAACGGATTTGATTTCTCAAACGGATTGGCCAACATATAGGTTTTTTTTCTCAAGAATTCGGCATATTCTTCTATAGAAACATGTTCATTTTGCTCAGCAACCGAAATGGGTTTTCCGATGCGCACTTTAATTATTCGGTCTTTTTGAGAAAACACTTCCGAAGGCAATTTGGCTGTTCGTAGCGTGTCGTCTAATTTGGAAAGCAAATAAAAAAAGCGACTGTTTTTAGCATGAAAATAAATTGGTACTACAGGAACTTGTGCTTTTCTAATTACTTTTATTGCGCCCTCTTCCCATGGTTTATCTACCATTAATTTTCCGTCTTTATAAGTAGAAACTTCGCCAGCAGGAAACATTCCTAAAGGCTTTCCTTCTTTTAAATGTCGGAAAGTTTCTTTAATTCCAATTACGCTAGACTTGGCATCTTTGTGATTTTCAAACGGATTCACGGGCATTATGTAGGGCTTCAAAGGTTCGATTCTGTGAAGCAAAAAATTCGCAATAATTTTAAAATCAGGTTCTCTTTCGAGCATTAATTTCAATAACAAAACACCGTCAATTCCACCAAGCGGATGATTGGAAATAGTGATATAAGCGCCATCCTTAGGCAATCTTTTAAGGTCTTCTTCTGGAATTTCAAATTTTATTTGAAGTTGGTCTAAAATGGCATTTAAGAAATCAACATCTTTTAAATGTTTGTTTTTGTCGTAAATGGCATTTAGTTTAGAAATTTTAAGCACTTTCATCAACAACCAACCAAAAAAAGTTCCAAATACGCCATATTTGGTTGCATTTATTGCTTTCGCGACTTCTTTTGCAGTTACTAATCCCATAGTTTTATTGTTTTTTGATGGAAACAAAGATAGAAAAAAGGGCGATACATTGGCAAATTGTTTGTGGCTATAAACGAAATTTAAAGATTGTGCGTTAAAGAAAGTGTAATTTCAGTTTCATTTCCATTATTTTAAATAGTTTTAAGTATTTTTGAAAAATAAAGCAACCAAAGCATGAAAATTATTTCATATAATGTAAATGGAATTAGAGCAGCCATTTCAAAAGGGTTTATCGAATGGCTCACCCAGGCCAATCCAGATGTTATTTGTTTACAAGAAATAAAAGCAACTGAAGACCAAATTCCTGTAGAAGATATTGAAAAAGCAGGATATCCCTATCAGTATTATTTTCCCGCTACCAAGAAAGGCTATAGTGGCGTAGCTATTTTGTGTAAAACTAAACCGAATACAATTGTTTTTGGCACCGGAATCGAACACATGGATTTTGAAGGTAGAAATTTGCGTGTCGATTTTGACGATGTATCTGTAATGAGTTTGTATTTGCCTTCGGGCACCAATATGCTACGATTGGATCACAAATTCATGTACATGGATGATTTCAAAAATTACATTACCCAACTTAGACAAGAAATTCCGAATTTGGTTATTTGTGGCGACTACAACATTTGCCATGAGGCTATTGACATTCACGACCCCATTCGCAATAAAAACACATCGGGTTTTCTTCCGGAGGAGCGTTTGTGGTTGGATGTATTTATAAAATCAGGTTTTATAGATAGTTTCAGGCATTTCAACAAAGACCCGCATCATTACAGTTGGTGGAGTTATAGAGCTGGCGCTAGAAACAATAATAAAGGTTGGCGTATTGACTACATTTTGGTAACAAAAACCATGGAAAACCGACTTACCAGAGCATTGATTCTTCCAGAAGCCAAACATTCGGACCATTGTCCCGTTTTGGTTGAATTGGAATAAATAACATTACAATAAAACACAACACCATTAAATAATTTTATAAACAAACAAATACAAATGATTAAGAAAATTTCCTTAGGATTGTTGGTAATGGCATTAGCAACATCGTGTGTTTCTAAAAAAGTATATACGGATTTAGAAAATAAATTTGCCGATTTGAAGAAAGAAAATCGTGAAGTTTCAGACAAAAACGAAGAGCTTACCAAAGCAAAAAACAAACTCGAACTCGATCAAGCCGCTTTGCAAAAAGAGTATGACAAAATCAAAGCCGAACGCGACAAACTGCAAACCGATTATGCTGCAGCAAGCAATAATCTAAAAACATTACAAGCATCGTATAGCGCTTTAGAAAAAAATAGCGACGAAGCATTACAAGCCAACATGACTAAAAACAGAGAGTTATTGGCTAAATTAGAAGCAAAGGAAAAAGCGCTAGCTACCGAACAAGACCGTTTGAATAAATTGTTGGCCGACTTTAAAGAACGCTCTCAACGCGTTGCTGAATTGGAGCAAATCATGGCGGCTAAAGAAGCGGGAATGAAAAAACTGAAAGAAACCCTATCAAAAGCATTGAATGGCTTTGAAGGAAAAGGCTTGACCGTGCATCAAAAAGACGGAAAAGTATATGTTTCTATGGAAAACAAATTGTTGTTCAATTCAGGAAGTTATGCCGTAAGTCCTGAAGGGAAAAAAGCAGTAGTGGAAGTTGCCAAAGTATTGGCAGCCAACCCTGATATTGCGGTGTTGATCGAAGGACATACCGACAACGACAAATTTGCAGGAGCTGTAGGACAAATTGAAAACAACTGGGATTTATCGACCAAAAGAGCCACAGCCATTGTTGCGATTATGGAAGAAAATAAAGGCATCAACAAACAAAACTTAACCGCTGCAGGCCGTGGAGAATTTGCACCATTAATGGCAAATGACACTCCAGAAGGAAAAGCAAAAAATAGAAGAATCGAAATTATTCTAACACCAAAATTAGATGAAATTTCAAAAATGTTAAACGAAATTTAATACCGTTTCAAATATATAAAAAGGGTGTTAGTTATATAGCTGACACCCTTTTTTTAATCCTAATTGTCAATTAACAAGATGAAAAAAATCTTTATACTTTTTATTTTAATTATTGCTCAATCATGTCAAATGCGTGGGCTCACAAACGATTTTGGAAAACTTTCGGCAAACGATAAAGCTAAAATAGTGAAGCTAAAAACTTTCGAAAACTTAAATCTAAATTCCGTCTATAAAATCAACGGGCTTCAATTAAAAGAGGAATTGTTGAAATATAATAATGCCATCGTATATGAATTTACGAATGGATGTACCTCTGAATTTTGCAGACCACTTTCTGTTTACGAGAATTTTGCTGAAAAGCATCATTACAAATTATTTTTGGTTATGAACGGTTTTGGCGCAATAGAAGAAACCATTGAACAACGGCACAACCAACCTTTGTTTGCCATAGATGGCGATTATTATCACAAATGGTTTAGAGCAACTTATACCCGTTATTTTTTGAATGAACTTTTAGGCAAGCCATTAAAAACCAAAGAAGGTGAATATTTAGGCAGCATTTATTTTTTCACCAAAGGCAAGCTTGATAAAATTTTGATGGATTTACCAAATGAATAACTGATGAAGTTAAAACCATCATTATTAAACTTTTAATTGTTTTTTTGTAACTGAAACCGTTAACTAAACATGAATGATTTCGTCGTCGATGAGCAAATCTTCTCTTCTTAGGCGTAAGAAAATTTGAGCCACGGCAATGGTGTCTTTTTCGCAATAGGTTACAATGCGGTCAATGTCTTTTTCGACATAAAAAACATGTCCCACTTGGCTGCCATCAATATCGCCTTTAGGAGAGGGGATGCCTAGAATTTTGGTCAATAATTTCAAAGAAGTAAAGTGCTTATAATCGCCAAATTTCCATAATTCGAGCGTGTCAAGATGTGGGATTTCCCAAGGTTTTTTGCCAAAAAGATTCAATTTATTTGGAATAGCAATTTGGTTGATAATCATTCGTCTTGCTATAAAAGGAATGTCAAATTCTTTGGCATTATGACCACACAACACGTGTTGCGGTTGATTAAAATGATTGTTTAGCAAATTGATAAAATCATGCAAGATTTTCTTTTCTTCTCCAAAAAAAGAGGTGACTCTAAAATTTCGGATGTCGCCTTTTAGCGTAAAATAGCCTACAGAAATGCAAACAATTTTTCCAAACTCGGCCCAAATTCCCGCTCTGTCATAAAATTCGTCTGCCGAAAATTCCTCTTTTCGTTGGTACTGGGTTTTGTGTTCCCAAAGCGATTGCATTTCGGTGTCGAGTAAATTAAAATTTTCTTGTTCGGGAACGGTTTCTATATCAAGAAACAAAATGTGGTCTAATCGTATCTTTTCAATCATAGTAGGTTCATTTTAAAAAGTTTTTGAAAAGGATAAATGTAAGCATTTTTCATTTCAAAACAAACTTTGCTGCTCGCTTGGATTTTCGTGTTCCAACAGCCATTTTTTGCGCCATAATCCTCCAGCATATCCTGTGAGCGAACCGTTAGAACCAATAACCCGATGACAGGGCACCACAATCCAAAGCGGATTCTTACCGTTTGCCGCCGCTACGGCACGAATGGCTTTTACATCTCCTATTTTCTTGGATAATTCAAGATAACTAATTGTAGTTCCAAAAGGAATTTCGAGCAGTTTCAACCAAACTTTTTGTTGAAAAGCAGTGCCTTTTGGATTGATTTTAAAAGTAAAAGAGGTTCTTTTTCCATCAAAATAGTCACGCAATTGGGCAGCAGCTTCTAGAAGTTCAGCAGGAATTTCAGCTGTAATTTCGCCACTATCAACAATTGAAATTTCAGACACGCCCAGCTTGTTGCCAGTAATATTAGCCATTCCCAAAGGGGTTTTTATAGTTATGGTTTTCATCTGCTTTTCAATAGTTAGTTTTGCTTAGTCCTGTTTTTTAATAGAATAATATAACTATCCATAACTTGTGTTAAAAAAAGGGAACACGGATGAGACGGATTTAAAACGATCTAAACGGATTTTTAAAGTTATTAATCAGTAAAAATCCGTACAATCGGTGTCATCTGTGTTCTATATTTAGCGTTCTAAATAATAAAATATCACTTCAATTTTTCGTTATTGTGATGGCGGTCATGGTCTCGATTGGTTTTCACGTCCATTTTTTTGTCGAAAGCGGCTTGCAAGTCAATTCCTGTTTGGTTGGCGAGACATAAAACTACAAAAACGACATCGGCCAATTCTTCGCCTAAATCTTTGTTTTTATCGCTTTCTTTTTCGGATTGTTCGCCATACCGACGCGCAATAATTCGAGCCACCTCCCCTACTTCTTCTGTAAGTTGTGCCATGTTGGTCAATTCATTAAAATAGCGAACACCGTGGTCTTTAATCCAAGTGTCTACGTCTAGTTGGGCGTTTTTTAAGTTCATTTTTGAATGGTAAATTGTAAATTGTGAATTGTGAATTGTAAATTGTAGTTTATAAAATTACTTCCCAAAAATCGGGGTCATAGATGCCTAATTGTTTTTCTTTTTCTATTATTGCCAATGCCAGCTCTTTACTTTGTGTGGCATTTGGGTCGTTGTTTACTATGCTATCTAGCAAATGTTGTTTGTTTTCTCTGGTAGATCGTGCCATTCGCTCTAAGGCATTGTCTATTTCTTCTTGTGCTTTTTGGGCGATATCTTTTAGTTCTTCTGCAAGTAGAATTGCTTGTTCGTAGGCGTCAATAGATTTGGAATATTTTTTTAATATTTCGGCACTACTGAAATCTTGTTTTTTAAACATGTTTTGCATGGTTATTTGCTTGAACTGTTTCATTATTTCCACACGTTCAATCGGGGAGTGCAACTGGAGCCAATCGCCAAAAGCCGCTGCGTCGTCGGCTTTTAGTAGTTCGAGTAATATGTCTTTGTAATTCATAGTATCAATTTTATATCTTCAAAAAAGATATAATTAACAATGCGTTATCTATTTCCTTTGGCTCTATTGTGTGTTTTACACAATAACTCACAGTTTTTTATATCTGTTGCGCCGCCTTTGCTCCATGCGTCAACATGGTCGGCATCCATATCGGCTAACTTCCAAATTTTGGCTTTGTTGGCATCATGACCAATAGCACAGTGCGAACAATTGGAAACTCCTTTTTTCTCGGCTTCGGCTGTTTGGTTGGTATAGACTGATTTTTTGGTGGCTTCA
>CAIRNC010000152.1 GCA_903879875.1 uncultured Bacteroidota bacterium | reverse complement strand
ATATAATTGATAATTAATTAAATATAGTTGTAAAAGAGTTATTAATTAATAATTTGGTTTTTTTTAGACTTTTACTACATTAATTATAACTTGAAAATTTCAACTTTTATTTTTGGAAGAGCACCAAGATGACTTTTTAGAATACTTGACATAATGTCTAAAGTCTTCTGTTCATGCTCTATCGGAACTAATAAACCATCGTGCATTGTATGAGGAATAATATTTTGGTTGACCAATTCTCTACATATTTCATCAATGAATATTTTACTTTCAATAAGTTGTAATTCTATAGCAAATTGTTCATAATTAACTTCTTTTATTTTTTCAATCAACGAATATATTTCAGGAAATGCGGTCTTAAATACTTTTTTTACTTGTAAATAATGGTTGTTTTCTGAATAGGCTATTTGCATCCATATTTCTTTACATTCATCCCTAGACAAATTATATAGGTTTTGTAAACATTCATACCATTGACCAGATAATGTAATTTCGGAGTACCATCTAATTTCCTTTTTCAAATCGTCAGAAGCAGTATCTAAATACGTTTTTAGAATAATATTAAAGAGTACAGGTTGTGAATTTGATAGGTCTAAATATGACATGTTTTCATAGCCTACAATAAACTTTCTCAAGTCAGATGCCATATTAGTCAAGTTGGTATCTAAACGCTTGTTGGTATCGTTTCTAGTGAACCGAAGCGACTTATTGACGCTACCATTGTAAATACTATTAATAGACGAAATTCGAGAAGAATATCGTTTGTGAGCTGAAACCTGTTCCTGCTCTGTTCTCGATTCCTTAAATTCAATATTGTATTTATTTATGGAATGATTTATAGCACCATCGTAATCAATTTTGAGATTCTTTTTATAGTAGCTCCCCATTTTCTTTATGTGTGTTGGTGAATTGTTTATAAAAGTAGCATCATCTTCATAATCACGAGTAAGGAACTTGCGATTGGTCTTTGTAATTAGTACTTTAATCCTGTACCAATTATTGTAAATCCCATTTTTTTGATTACCTTCAATCCTATTGATAGCATGGGTTTCAAGAGTTATTTCTATGTTATCTCTTACACAATAGGTATCTATTATCTCTTTTATTTCTTCTGATTTAATATTATTTTCTTTTAACAAACGTGAATTAAAATCTATATAAGAAATTATTGCATGTAAATAATAACTTGTTGCTTTACCTTCATGGTAATTGTCACCCCAAATAATTTTATTCATAACTAACCAATGCGAATAATCCTTATAGTTATTTCCATATTTAATCTTTAAGTATGTTGAAGCCATTGGATTAAAATGAAAGGGATAATCTTCGTGTTTCCTTTTCTGATTAGATTTTGATAATATATCATTGACAAATGCAAATCCGACTATGATTTCCGATTCTTTATTATCTGATAATGGTGCAACATGTGCTAAAAGAAACAATAAATCAACTATTTCTTTTGGTAGAAGGAAACTTCTAAATTTCTTGTATTTAGTACTCATAAGATTGTATTCTTGCTTTGTTATAATAATCTTGCATCGTTTAAACTGGGGCAAGAACCAGACGTAGCGAACATCTGGAACCCAGCATTGGGGATAACCACCAATATTCCAATATAATCAAAGAAACTAATAAAGTCAAGGGTTTTGAGTAACTATTTTTTTAAATACACAATTGTGTTATGAAATAATACATTAATGCATAAAGACATAACCTGCCCCCTGTGGATACCTACTAGATATATGGCCCCCTGCTGCTCTATTCAATACTAGCCCTTGATTATTCAAAAAAAATATTTACCATAAAAATCGGGATACTTTTTGGATAGGCCCATATCAAAAAAAAAAAAATTATAATTTTTTGACTCAGAAAACTAGGTCTCTACTATAGTATTTTAAACTTTTAGCAAGCAAATACTATATGACACTAGCACCTATCTGCTATACTAGACACAAGCACAAAACCTAGTTAACACTACTAAAATCCAATTAAAGTATAGACCTGTTCGATAACGCTTGCTCTATATTTATCAACGTTTAATAAATCAGTACCATTTATAAAAATTAAATTAACTATTTTTATCCTATGATAAAAACGATTATAGTTGATGATGAGTATAATGCTAGGGAGTTTTTAGAACAACTTCTGATACGTTATTTTCCCGATAAATTTTTAGTGCTTGCAAAATGTGAAAGTGCTGATGAAGCTTTAATAGCAATAGATAATTTCAATCCTGAGTTGGTTTTTTTAGATATTCAAATGCCTAATAAAAATGGTTTTGAGTTAATAAAATCATTGAAAACTATCAATTTTGAAGTGATTTTCACTACTGCTCATTCTGAATTTGGAATTGATGCTGTAAAAGCTAGTGCATTGGATTATTTATTAAAACCAATTGGCTATATTGATTTATTAGAAGCAATAAAAAAATATGATGGGAAACAATACAAAGCTTCTCAGCAAGATAAGTTAATGTTACTCATAGAAAATATTGACTTTGGTAGTTCCGAATATCACAAGATAGCTTTTCTAACAGAAACAGGTTTTGAATTTGTAAAAGTGAATTCAATACTATACTGCGAAGCAGACAGCAACTATACCAAAGTTATCT
>CAIRNC010000151.1 GCA_903879875.1 uncultured Bacteroidota bacterium | reverse complement strand
TAAATTTAAACACAAGAAGCTCTATGTTTTTCCACAAAGGTCGCTAAGCGATTTACGGTTATATTAAAGGAATTCATCTTAGTGAGCTTTGTGGATTTTCTTAGCGTCCCTTTTGTTAAAATCAGAAACTTAATGAACGATTAATTCATGATTATCATATTAATATTGTACCTTAAAAATAGTCACTTGCAATGATATTACCCATGCAGAGTGTCTATTAATTATGCCGAGTGAGGTTTATAACCTAACAAATTTTAATCCCCACCCAAAAAATCAAAACTGAGGCCTTGCGCTTTTCAATTTTCAACAGAAAACAGATTATTTGCACAAGGCATTTATCAGTTTTTATCAGAAATAAATCAATATAAAAATTACAAATATTTGTCATTACTAAAACACATCATATCCTTCCTAAATATAAGTTTTACCGCACCTTACCAAATATCCTCCGCATCATAATAATAAAAAGGAAATTAGGTGCGGACGACCGGAAATCTAGTGCGGACGAAGTATTTTTTAGTGCGGACGAAGTATATTTTAGTACGGACAAAGATATTTTTAGTGCGGACGAAATATTTTTTAGTGCGGAGAATATTTCCTTTAGTGCTGACGAAGATATTTTTAGTGCTGACGAAGTATTTTTTAGTACGGACGAAGTTTTTTTAAGTGCTGACGAAGTTTTTTTAGGTGAGGATTAGGATAATCAAGGTTTATGAATGATTTAGGCTTAATTTTTTATCACTCCAAACTATGCTCAAATTAAGTTACAATTAAAAATATTAAATCAGAATAAAATAAATGAATATAAATGACAATCGTTAAGATCTTTTTTATAACTTTGCCGAATCTAATCTTAAATTGTCATGAGAAAAACAACATTAACAACACTTTTTAATTTTTCATTTTCAGTTTTAACACAACTTGCCGAAAATGTTTTAGTACTTATCAACCGCGATGGCACAGTGCTTGCCGTCTATGGCGTAGATAACGGAATGGTGACTTTCATCTCAACACAGAAAGACACTCTCATTAATTTTCCAACCGATGTAGAATTGCTACAAGATGTGAGCGATGCCACCGAAGCCAAGGATAAACTTGCCGATGATGTTAAAGAAGGTATTCGCGATATTATGGTACGCGCAAGAAATGCTTTCGGCAATCAATCAGCAAAATTTCGCAAATTCGGCACAAAAGACATTAAAGACATGTCCGATTTCGAGCTTTTTTTCTGTGCCGAAAGAGTGGTTCGCGTGGCTACCGGCTATCTAAGCCTTCTTGCAGACAAAGGATTAACCCAACAAATCATCGACGATTTTGAAACCCTGGCCGGAGATTTCAAAACAGCCATCGTGGCAAAAAAAGATGCCGTATATTTGCGAGATAATGCTACCGAAGATCGCATAGAAATTGCCAACGAATTATATTCAAAACTCGTTGAAGTATGCGATTACGGAAAAACTTATTGGGCTGGGAAAAGTGAAGCTAATTATAATGATTATGTAATTTACAACACCCCCGATGGTCAGCTTCCCGACCCAACTTTATACGGAGCTGCTCATGGCAATGTATCAATTGGCTCAACTGCAGCCCCAGTTGTGAATGGGAAAATCTATTTCGACGGAGTGGCAGCACCTGTAAATGTGAATGCTGACAAATTATGGGCCTATAATCTCATACCCATAGCTTGCACAAAAATACGTGCCACTGCCGATTCGTGTCACGATTACGAAGCCGACATCAGTGTTGTTGCCGGTCAGGATATCATTATTAATATTGTTCTAACTGCTCTAGAAATCCTCCCACCTAATCCATCTTAAAATAAAAATTTAGATTTAGGAGGTATGATTTTGATAAATCTATAAAACGAAAAAAGAAGCGTCTTTGCAGGGGATATTTTTTGATAATTTAATGTTTAATTGATGAAACAGTGTTTTCCCAAACCTTGCACTGACGCTTCTTTTTTTTCTTAAGCTTAAAAGCCGTAACCTTAAACTGCCACCAAAACCCACCTCC
>CAIRNC010000150.1 GCA_903879875.1 uncultured Bacteroidota bacterium | reverse complement strand
GAAGTGCCTAAATCTTTGATTTTTTCACGAACAAATTCTTCCATCGATTTCTCATTCAACAGTGATTTTGTTTTTTGATACAAAAAGGTTTTGTTAGCAGAACCACCGCCTTTTGTTAAAAACAAAAACTCATAAGAAGCTCCCTTCTTAGCATAAATATCAATTTGTGCCGGAAGATTGGAACCCGAATTTTTTTCTTCAAACATCGAAATCGGAACAATTTGCGAATACCGAAGATTTTTATTTTGAAACGTATTGAAAATTCCTTTCGATAACCATTCGGCATCATCGACTCCTGTGTAAACATTCTCTCCTTTTTTCGCCATTACGATTGCGGTTCCCGTATCTTGACAAGAAGGCAATTGTCCTTCGATAGCTACAGCTGCATTTTGCAATAAATTATAGGCTACAAATCGATCATTGTCTGAAGCCTCAGGGTCATTTAGGATGTTTTGTAGTTTTTGTAAATGAGCAGTTCGCAACATAAAAGACACATCGTTCATCGCTTCTTGTGCCAATAATTCCAAGCCTTTTGGGTCAACGGTTAGAATTTCTCTGTTTTCAAATTGAGCTACTGTAACGAAATCAGAAGACAATTTTTTGTACTGTGTATCGTCTTTTAAAATCGGATACGGGTCTTGATATATAAAGTCCATTTTAAAATATTTTTGAAGTGTAAAGTTACAAGAAAATAAATTTAGAAATCATTTAAATTATACTGCAAAAGGAGCATAAAGTAATTATATTTGAAAAATTTACTTTTAAAGGACATGTTAGACTTTAAAACATCGCTTCTTCTGAAAATTATTTCTTCCCTGTTTTTCATGCTGTCTGGAATAGTATGGAAAAAAGCCTTGATTAATGGAGGTAAAAATTATCATTATATTTACTACAGAGTTATTGCTACATTATTTTTCTTTTTATTGATTCAATTTTATTTTCAATATAATGATTTGAAATACTTTAATGCAGTTATTCCAGTACTTACTTTTATGGACTGGATAATTTGTCTTTCAATTTGTCTTTTTAGTTTTTGGGGACTTTATTTTTATACCAATGCTATGCAAACGGGACGATTAAGTTTTATCGCTCCTTTAAACGGAATTTCTTATCTTTTTACAATTATTACTTCAGTATTAATTTTCAACGAATCGTTAAGTACTTCTAAATATATAGCACTTTCATTGATTATACTAGGGTTATTTCTCCATCAAAAAGACAAATTAAAGGGTTTTAATATTTCCAAAGAAGTTCTTTTAATGTTATTGTTTAGTATAATTTGGGGAATATCCTTTGTGCTCTATTTAATTCCCATTAAAAAGTTTGGAGTGCTTAATTTTAGTATTATACTCGAATTATGCGTTTTTGTTTCTTGTGTCGGATTGCTCATTTTTAAAGAAAAAAGAGTCTATCCACCAAGAATGAGTAATAACAATTTAATGATTTGTTTACTTATGGGTTTTCTTGTGGCTGGAGGAAGTTTGTTGAGCAATTTTACATTAACTCAATTTCCTGTAAGTTTGAATATACTTATTGGAATAGTATTTGAACTCATCGTTTTAGCCGTTGGGCTTTACATTTTTAGAGAAAAACTAAACGGCAAAGATTGGGCATTAATAGTAATTGCAACAATAGGAGGATTTCTGTTATTATTCTAAAATAGTTTCCAAAACTTCATAAATCCCATTCATCTTTACTTTAAAATTCAAATCAAATCGGTCGGGTTTAATTTGTTTAAATACGGCAATAGCTTCTTCTTTTCGGTCTTTCTTAACCAATGAAAAAGCATAATACACTTTCAATTGGTTGTAATTTAATTCCGCCCAATAACCCATAATGGACGAATGTTTCGCCGCATTTTGTTCAACAAGAGTAATGATAGTTTCAAAAGCTCCAATGACATACAAATAAGAACAAATCATAAAAATACTACTCACACTATTGCCAGCATCATTGGCGTTGGTACACGGATGTTTCAGTATTTGGGCTACTATTTTTTTACGATGCAAACCGTTTTCAAATTGTTGGTCAAAGTAAAGTTGCACGCCCAACCAACGCATTTCGAGTACATTGTTTTTGGGTTCTGGAACAATATTATTGTAATGCTCCAAAAACAACTCCCATTGCTGGGTTTCGGCAAAATGAGTACAATGAATCAAATGATAAAAATAGGCATTTGATGGGTTCTTTTTATAGCAATTTTCTAAAAGTGGTAAATAATACTTTTGCTCGGGAACCACCAACCAATCGACAAAATAATTGGCAGCATAAGGCAAATTATGATAATAACGAATGGCAATATCAGAAAGCCAATCGTGCTGTTCGCACAAACTGCCTAACAAATGAATCGTATGATAAATGGCATATTTATAGCAATCTTCATATTCAAAAACCACTTGCAACTCAAACAGTCTTTTAAAGAAGACGGTGTCTTTTTGTTGCGCTTTACAAAGTATAATTTGGTTTACGGTTTCATATAACGAAGCTGATTTAGAACTTGCATGGAGTTTATGGAACAATTTGTCTAATGAAATCTTGTCTTGAATAACGGCAAACAATAGGGCTTTTTGGTATAAACTATTTTGCTCCGAATAGCTTTTTGTTAAGTCTTCCCAACTGGAATGACCAACAAAGATAGAACAAGTATCTAAGGTGAAAATAGAAGGAAACGAGTTGCTTTTCTTAATGCCAAAAAGCCTTGCAATAGTATCTTTTGACAAGCGTTGCTGAATTGCCAATTGCATAGCATCTTCCAACAATTGGCAATCATTGGAGCTGACAATAGGTTTTGAAAACGTATGAGTAATACGTTCTCTTAAATACGTGAGATGTTCTTCTTTAGGTTCTTGGAGTAGTCGTGCCATAGCACGAAAATAAAAACAATTACCGAAATAACAACACACCGGCTGTTTTTATTTAACTAGCATTTTCAAACGTCTTTCTTCGTAGTATTTTTTTAACTCGGCAAAATTCATGTCTTTGATTTCAAGACTAATTTGATCGCGTACCTCTCGCATAAAACGTACTGACTTAAATCCTTTAATTGCTTTTGGTTTCATTTTATCCATCACTTTAGAGTTCGTTTTCATAATTAATAATTTCTTTAGGTGAACGAATATCAAGAGTAGAGTAGCCAAGCTTAATATTTACAGCATTATACCCTCTAATTCGCATCACATTTACAATATGCTTAAAGTTCCAACTCACTAATATATCGGCTTTATAGATAGTTGCGAGAGCAATATGAAAACAATCTTCACGACTGGTTTTGCCAACCACATTTTCAGCAATATAAGTATCTCCAAGCAATACGGCTTCTTCGGTCAATTCAATCTTTGTTTTGCATTCATTGGGTATAGAGGCTAGTAATTCCCTTACTTGTTTTGGGGCGTTTAGCAACTCATCTTCGGTTACAGTGGAATAAATTACATGAAACTCATGATTAAAAATGCTTTGAAACAATAACTTGGTTTCTTTTTCAAATTCAATATCAAAATAACCTCCAATAGTTGAAGTATCAATGTATAAGTTGAGCTTTTTATTCTTCATAACACAAAACTAATCAATTTTAGGCAATTGTAGTATTTTGATGTTGTTTTCTAAAATAATTAGTAAAAATCAATCCATTCTTCAACATACGACCCTTTTTTATTTGCCTTTATTTGCTTAAAGGAGTGGATTTGTTTTTTAGGTAAATTTGGGTATAATTTTAAAAACATTCAAAATGACTGAAAGAAAACCTGAAAAAAGAATAGAAACTTCTAGAGTATGGGAGTTTTTAAATGACCAATCACTACGAATGCCTGAAATAGTAGTTTATACCGAAGAAAATTTCAAGGGAAATGAATTTAGAACCAATTGCGATGTATCATATGTTGGGGTTGATTTTAATGGTAAAATAAAATCAATTATTGTAGTTTCTGGTATTTGGGAATTTTATAGAGAAGCAGAATTTAGAATAGGAAATTTAAAAAATAAACAAAAT
>CAIRNC010000149.1 GCA_903879875.1 uncultured Bacteroidota bacterium | reverse complement strand
AGTATAGAGGGGAGTACCTGTAAAAGTCATTGCTTTGAGATTTTTCTCCACTAATATTTTAGAAGTTCCAAAATCTGTAATTTTAAGAACATCTTTTTTCATCAACATGTTTTCTGGCTTAATATCACGATGAATAATGTTTTGTGAATGTAGATATTTAATGGCTGAAAAAATTTGCTTCATGAGATCTATAATATCATTTTCACTTAAGTCATTGGTCAAGTAGTTTTTTAAATTGCAATCGCACAATTCTAATATTATGAGATAGGTATTTTCACCTTCATTCGATTCAATATTAATCAAATCATAATTTTTTACTGAATTATCATGATGCAGATTCTTGGCGATAATAAACTCTCTGAACTCCAAATTATCTGAAAATGCTATCTCTTTTGCTGCAATATATTCATTAAAATCTTCCTCAATTTGCCTACGAATGCCTTTGTAAACTTGACCATAAGCCCCCCTTCCCAAAGAAAATCAAGAAAAACAATTTCATCAAAACATCAACCTCATCAACGACTTGCGTAGAGTGATTCTATACCGTTACTGCAACAACCGTTAAACCTTCCCCTCTTTTCAAGAGGGGTGCCCAAAGGGCGGGGTGTTCAATTCGTTGAACTAACGAAAAACACCCCTGATTTATTCATTTAATCTTTAAATCATTCTTTATGAAGCTATTTATTTTGTATCAAACCGACAATTGGAAATCCAAAGCATCAAGAGTGTGTTTTGGTGTTTTCGACTCCAGAACCAAAGCCATAGAAAGCGCAAAATGGCAAGAATTGTACTCAAGATACTACGAAGTAGTAGTGGTTGAGGTTACACTAAATCTATTTGAAGAAATTTAATTTTAACCCATAAAAAAAGCCCATTCCTTGCGGTTTGGGCTTCATTTTTGTCTAATCCAAAGGTCACCACAACAAGAATTAGACTATTTTTTGTGCTTCTTTATGAAGAATTTGAGTACCAAAGATATTGAAAAACTGACAACTGCACCAAGAGTAGCAAGTAAAATCGTTTTCAAAACATCCTCCGAATGCAGATTCGGCAATACACTCAAAAAAGTACCGCCTGCGGTACCAATTACAGTTGAATTACTGTGTGCCATTGTCATCGACTTTACCCTCTTCGGGGGTTGGGTGGCTTGTTGTTAATTGGCTAACTGCCGACGCCACACCGCCAGCAACCGCCAAATACCCACCAATGGAAGTAACCACAACGGGCAAGGCTACAGGTGCAGCTAAGATTGTTCCACCAATGGCAGCCAATGCCAATCCAATATTTCGAAGCACTTTAAAAAATTTCGGAGTGGGAGCTTTCGCTCGTTTTATAATAGTCATAAATTTATTTTTTTGTCATTTCCGCAAATACGGAAATCAAGATTTCACAATCAATTCAACACTTTCTTTGTTGTCCAAAGCTTTATAAACCATCGATTTTAACCTTAAAAAAGCTTTTCGGGACATCAACCCTAAACCAGGTCCAGAAAGCTTAGTTACTGGAGCAATACAACCGTTCAATTCTTGCAAAGCATTATTCGCTGGATGAAACAGAATTAAACTTCTGTTTTGAACATTTTCAATTTCTAAATGCCATTGAAATTTTTGGCTATACCTTTTTCTTATAAAATATTTCCCTTCCGGAATGCAGGAAACCTTCGTTTCGTTATTCTTCCAAGGCAATTCAATAGCATTACAAATCAATTTGCCCTCGCATTCGAGTTTACCATTCGTTCCTTCAGGGAAATAAGTTCTGGTCAATTCAAGAACCATTACACTCCGCTATCTACTTTCACAACCGACAACGGGTTGAAAGCACCGTTTTTAAGCGGATACATTTGTCCATTGACTTCTTGAAAAAATTCAATTCCCAAAGCCAAAAACAACGGTTTTGTGCTTGCTGGGGTAACTGCATTTACTTGGTTTATGACTGCCGTAGGCGTCGCATCCCATGCTAAAATCGCAGTTTCCGAATGGGTTTCGATAAAAGTCTCAGCTTCAAAATCAATTTCAGCACCAGCAGAAACGATTTTAAAGTGAGTAGTTCCTCCAGGTGCAGCAATCATATTGGCAGGGATAAACGAATCTAAATTAACGGATATTTCACCTGTTACTCTGTCGATAGTTCCAACAAGAGGAGCAAATAAGCTCGTTCCTAATTTCCCACGGATGTTAAATTCAAAACCAATAAGCAATTCAGCCTCACCATCAATCACGTTACGCAAACCACGTTCGCTTACCAAATCCGCTTGGATAACCTTCACCATTGCCTGAGTCAATCGACTCACCATTCTACCATCGGCAGCATGCAAAAGAAGCGCTCGAAACGCATTTCGCAATATTTTACCTGCCTTACCCGCTCTTCCAAACTCCGAACCATTCTCACGTGTTCTTTGAAATTTTGGATCACTAGCGATTCTATTGGCGTCAATTCCGCCTTTTTCTCTCGCCAAGTGTCCATCTTGGGT
>CAIRNC010000148.1 GCA_903879875.1 uncultured Bacteroidota bacterium | reverse complement strand
TGAGATAAGGTTATTTCATTGTCCTTGGTGAAAACAGGAATTACATTTTTGGACTTTAAATGAGAAAGGCTAACACTTTCCGTATTAGCCTCAATAAAGGGTGATTTTACAATAATTTCAGCCAAACTCCTAGAGGTAATAACCTCATTTTCTACTGGCAGGAGTATCTCTGCATTATGGGTAATATTAACTGGCTTTAGGGTAAGTACTGCTGTGTCCATTTGATGAAATTTTATTTGTTAATTCAAGTAGTAGATTTTTCTTGGTTATAAATTCTTGATCTAAAGTTTTTGATAATTCAGTATTACTATGGTACAGTTCTCCCAATTCTTTAATATTATTAACTTCGGAAATCTTCTGTTTCATTTCATTTTTGCCCATTGAATCTGTTGAATTTGCAAATTCAATCAATTTCTTACCAGTAGAGCTATTAATCACAAATTCTGGTCGATTCATAAATAAATTCAATCGGTCTTTCGTAGCTTTAGCTAAGTGGTTTTCGTTGATTAGTTCAAAATTGACATCCATTTCGTATTCAAACCCTTCTTGAGTAACTTCTTTTGTACCAAGTTTATATACTTTTGTTCTCCCGTTAGAGTCTTTATCCAAGCTGTATTCTACTTTTCTTCTAACAGTAGTAATGATGTGGCAACTTGACTGAAGAATAGCATCAATAAACGCTTGGTGTCTTTTTTTGACTGGTCCCCAATCTTGAAATCTGCCGCCAAGCTGTTCGTGAATATCTAAACAACCTCCAGAGCCATTCCATTCCATTGATATTGAGTCAATTATGATTACTTCCATTTTTGAATCTTCTGCAAGTTTAATCGCTTGGCAAAACTTTTCAGGGGTGAAAGGAGCGTTGATATCAATAGTGTTAAATGAACCCAGATTACTGTAGAGACTCGATGAGGAACATTCTGAATCTATAACACATATTTTTTCCCAATCATTTGTCATTCCAGAAGCCATTTTTAGAGCAGAAAAACTCTTACCGAATCCAGAAGCTCCAGATAGTCCAATTCTTAATTTTTTTGCTTTTTGTGAAGCTTTTTTAATTTCCATATTTATAAAATTTAAGGTTAATGTTTAATTATTAAAAGGTTGAAATGAAAAAGCGACTATCACAGTGACAAAGTGACAATCGCTTTTGAAAAGTTATTTTGAAGGATAAAAAGACTAAAGAAAGAACTTAAAAAATGATGTTATTTACAAGTTTGAAAATAACTTTTTATATACTAAAGTCACTTTGTCACTTTTTAAGTTCCTTTTTAACTTTTATTAAGAGGCTTGTTTAATGATTTTCTCGATATTCAGTTCTACATAATTATTACCATTGCTCTTGTAATGATTGTGTTGTATTTGATAATAATCACAATACTTATCTATTCCCTTTTTAAAGATAACAGGACTAATCCGTTCCCCATTATTTGGTTTTGTTTTTAAGAATTCATCAAATAATTTGTTTTTATCTATTACAAGAATATCAGGTAAAGATGGTTTTTGATACAGTTCAGGTTTACTAATTAAGCTATCCATAAAATCAATAAAATCGACACCAATTTCTATTTTTAGCCTGTTAAAATCAATATTTATAGATTGGGGTTCTAATAGTCCATTTTTAAGATAAAACTGTAAGGCTTTAATCATAAAATTGTCAAATTTAATCCACTCTTCTTTATCCCAATCATCAAACAAACGATGTTCAAATTGCTCTAATGGAGTTTGAATATTTTTGAAATAAGTAGACACTTCATATTCAACTTTTCTGCGTTTTTCCGCATTTCCTCCACCACCTTTGACTACATAATTTGAAGTGATTAGGAGTTTTGGAGTTTCTGTGCCTGGAATTACTACAGCATTTTTATATTTTTTTTCGATATAAAGGTCACCCGTGATGAGAGGATATAGACTTTCGAAATCGAAATCCTTCTTCACATCATCAAAGAAAATTATTCTATGGTGACCGTTTAATCCTGAAAGTCTAAACTTATCCTGACTTTTTATGGTTTTGCCATCGATGAATAATATTGGTACAATTTGGCTTACAGCTTTCCCAATTAAAGATTTTCCAGTTCCGCCATTTGCTTCATCAAATTCAACGTCGATTTCCGAATCCATTAAAATGATTGCTTTCGAAAAAGTTGGATCTTTGAAAGAATGAATAAGGTATCCAATAATGGATATAATGCTCTTTAAACGTTTTGGTTCATTATTGGCAATTATCCAGACAAACTCTCCAAAAACACACTCAGCATCTTCTGAAACAATAAAATTTCTTTTTATAATTTCTTTCTCCCAAACATATCCTTCAAAATTATCATACTCAACAATTTCAATTTTTTCTAATGTAACTTTTAAAATTGCATTTTTGAAGTATAAGTATCCCGTTTTTTCATTCCCTGTGTTTCTGGTCATGTCAATAGTATGAAATGATTCATAATGTTTCTTGGCAACATTCTCGGACCTAAGAAAAAGTTCCCAAACATCAGCTCGATTTATATGCTTAGTGTATTCTCTAATTTCAAATCTCAACAAATGGTCTTTTACTTCTTTCACTATAGAATTTCTCTGAATATTTACTAAGATATAACTCCCTGTTTCATCAATTACTTTCCGATAGCCTAACTCTTCCCAAAATAGAATGAGCTTTTGATTACTAATTATAATTTCCATTTCACCTTTTTTGTTAAGGCATTCATCAAAAAAAGGTAGTACAAGATGGAAACGGTCTATTAAATTATTTACGACGTTATGCTGCATGTTTTCTTCCATGATTTAAATTATAAATTGATATTGGTTCCATTAATAGCTTTTCATTTGCATCGTCAATCACATCATTTTCAAAATCTTTTAGGTATGCTGAAGTGATTGATATATTTTGGTGCCCCATCGACTGACTTATAATGTCCGTTGATACTCCTAATTGCTTTAAATTAGTTGCGAAGCTGTGCCTTGCCACATAACTTGTGAGTGGCTTGTCAATTCCGACTATTTCAGCAATCTTTTTTAAGTCACTATTGAATCTTTTTAGTTTTTTTGCTTTCCTATTTTCAATTTGAATTGGTGTCATACCTTCATTTAGTAAAATGGGAAAAACAAAATTTGTATCCGTATTAAGATCCTTATAGTAATGAAGAATATCTTGAATAGGCTGTAGTATTTTAACAGTAAATCTACCCTTGGTTTTAGAGCGTGTGTAAATGATTTTATCATTCTCAACTCTGTCCCATGTTAACTTCATGATGTCATAGAAGTTCATACCGCGAGTGTAATAAGAAAATACAAATAACTGTTTTGCTTCCCGTAGTTGTGGATATTTAGCTTCGTCAAGATTTTCAATCAATCTAACTTCATCTCTGGACAATGCTTTTTTGAATCCTTTACCCTTAAGTTTTGAAACTTTATAAGTTTTAAAAGGATAGTATTTTTCTTCTACAATGCCTTTTTTAATAGCATCGTTATAAACAGCTCTCAATTCTCTCATTCTTACTCCAATTCCGCCATCATTACTGCCAGTAGACCTCATATGAGTTTCATATTTATCCAGCATCTCAACGGTTATTTCTTTGAAGAGTATTTTTTGATTTTTACAAAACCTGAAAAATGAATTTTTAGTGTCTTTATGCGCTCTTGCATTTCCTGTTCGTCCGCCAAGATTTAAATCAATAATTTTATCTTCCCAAAATTCTAATACTGTAATCTTACTTTGCGCTTTTCCTCTAAATTTTTGATCAAATTGATCAAGAGTAAAATCAATTTCATCAATATTGAATTGGTCAATAATCATCCAAGCTTTCTGTTTCAATTTTGACAAAAGAAGATTCTTTTGGATATGGTTAGGCATACTCTTTTGGAATTGGGATGATTTCTCATCCCAATTAGATTTCTGACAATCCATTCCCAAAGTAATAATCTTAACTTTTCTGTTTTTAATGATTCTCAAAACGATAGGATATTGTCCATTTTTGTTTTGAGCATCTCTGAGTAATATGCTAATTTTTGCCATAGTGTTAAAGTTTAAATGTTATTTCAAATTTCCTAATCTTGTCTTCACCCCATACATTTTTACCACAATAAGTCTCCACTATATACTTTGCGCTCACAAAACTGTATTTATAAAACTGTGACAATTTAACATCTATCAATTTTGTAGATACTGGCTTGTTATATTGAAAAATTATTTTGTACTTATAAAAAGTATTTGAATTTTTTAAATATTCTAAAACATAATTAATTGTATTAATCAATGTATCTGTGCTTAAATTAGAATGTGTTTCAATATTTTGACTTTCTAAAAAATATTTAGTTAAATAATTATTCAAACAATTAAATCCTATTTCACCCGAAAGGGATGCAAATGACTTAATGGGGCAAAAGTTTTTTGACAATAAATCATTTTCATATATCCTAAGGCTTTCATAGACTTTTTGGTTTTCCGAATAGATTTTAACACTTCCCTTTGATCCATAAAAAATAATACCTTTAACCATTGTTACTTGTTTTTAAAGGGTTAGACAAATAACATTCAGTGTTGGTTTCAAATTCAGAACTCGGTGGTATTCTGTTTTTAAGCAACCAATCTTCCAAATCGGACTTTTTAAAATAGATTCGTTTCCCACCAGGCACAAAATGGGGAATTTTCTTTGCGCTTGTTAATTTGTAAACGCAAGATTTTGATAGCTTCAAGAATTCTGAAGCTTCGCTGAGAGATAAGATCTCGTCTTTGTTGTTTTTCATTATATTTTGTATTAATGTGACATTTAGTTATGACACATTGCAAAGGTGATAATGAAATATAATTACATAGGTTGACTATACCCCTACATAAATTGTAGGGGTATTTTAAAATGCACAAAGATTAATTATTTATAATTGACTTAGAATGGTGTCAATAATGGTATAAGAATATGAGCCTTTTAAGAAATCACTTTTAGATTGTCTAATGTTTTTTAAAATCTCTCCGTCTTTATCTCTAAATACATATTCGATTTTTTTGTTATAATCATTAGAATTTATATCTTCTATAAAGTTTTGAGTTTGTAACTGATCAATTAAATAAAAGATGGAGAATTTACTAGTTTCTTTGTTTTTTCCATTAACTAACCATTTAATGCCATTTGTAACGTCACCATTTGTGAAGGCGTTTGTGAATTCACCAAGAGAGGAATTAATTATTTTATTATTTTTAAGTAAATTATAAAAGTTAGAAATGAGATTAATTTTATCCATTTCATTAAAACAATCCCAAGAATAAGAATTACTGCATTTTTTTAGATTTGAATAGTCAAAATTTTCTATAAATGAACTTAGCTCCTTTAGTTTGCTTGAAACAAATGGATATGTAGAATAATAATTTTCTGCTTTAGATTTTAGATTAGTTAATATGGTTTTTTGCAATAAAATATATTCATTACTTGGTTGTCCATTAAACGATAAACGGTGAATTATAGAATTAAATAGGTATTTAGATTTTTGTGTTTCTGATTCTATAACATTTTGAAAATAATTATAAAAATCATAGGTTATATTATCAGATAAACCAGCGCCTTTTTCATCATCATAGTATTGTCCATAATATTTTATAACACCTTTTAAATTATCAATTTCAAAAATTGTTTCGCCTGAGTTTTTTACAAAATCAGAAATGAAAAGCTGTATTAAAATTTGAGATTTATTACTCTCAAGTAAGTTTTGAAAATAACTTAAAGAATTTATATTTTTATTAGTCTCCATTATGCTAATTTAAAACAAATTTTCAAATTGTTTTACAAATGTTTTACAAAGAAAAACAAAAAAGCCTTTACATTTCTGTAAAGGCTTTCTCTTACTTGCTCCCTCTCTTGGGCTCGAACCAAGGACCCTCTGATTAACAGTCAGATGCTCTA
>CAIRNC010000147.1 GCA_903879875.1 uncultured Bacteroidota bacterium | reverse complement strand
GTGAAAATTCTAACTATTTTAGATTTAAATATTTTTCTTTTTGTTTCTCTAAAATTTCATTGATAATTATGTTAACTGCGTCTTCCATATTTTTTTTATCAATTAAACTATAGGTGTTTTCAGAAGCAAATTCTGAAAAACAAATATCATCTATGTTTTTATTTTCAAAGGTAAACCATTCTTTATTTACAATACCCCAAGATAATCTACCCAAACCAGAAACATATGCTGTAATTCCATCTTCAAAATCAAATAGAATTCCATGGTTAATATCTTTGTTTTCATGCGTAACTTCACTAATTGTCTTGTGAAATTCTGTATTCTTGTCTGAGTAAAGTCTTACATTATTATAAGTTATATTTAATTCTTTTTTCAATTCAATCCAAAAATCATCAACAGCATGCCATTTAACGTGCTTAAAATTGTCATTTAAGTACTTTATACTTTCTAAATTTTCGGCAACTTTTTCTTTTAATTCCAATCTTTCTTCTTTGGTAAGATCATTATGTGTCATCTTATTTATAAGATTTAAATATTGTTGAATAAACTCTTTTACTAATAATTTTTCTGAAGGAATTTTATTAATACATTTTTCAAGCCATTCTCTAATTTGATTTCCATAAAAAATTGCCCCTTTCCAGTTCTCAAAATTATTCTTTAAAATTCCAATACTATTATCATCAGGTTGACGATGTTGAGTCAAGAAAAATACAAAAATTTTACTTTCCATGTAACAATTTTTATCTTTAGTTTCATTAAAATATCTCTCTAATTGACCTTTATATCCTTCGCCTTTATGCGGATGAAAACTGTCTTTTGCGTCCAATTTGTTTTCAATAATAATAACTTCCTTCTTCTTAATATTTTTGATTAAAATATCTATTTCATCCTCTTCTTTCTTATTAAACTCATTTGGAATTACTTCACAGCCATTTATATCAAATTCTTCTTCATTTATTTTAAGTATTTCACGAATAAAAATTTCCAAAAAGACATCATTCATTCCGTGTCCTGATTTTGGAGATAATAAATAAGAAATAAAACGTGAATGTAATCTTACCTCTTCATTATCTTTATATAATGCTGTGAATACATTAAACCTTTTTCTTTCTCTTTCCCTATCATATACAATTTTCAATACATTAATACTTTCAAACATTTCATGCAATTTTTCCATCTTTTTATAATATTTCAATTCACGAAAATATACTATTTTTTCTGTTTGTTTTTGTTTTACTGAAATTTTATCAAAACCCAATCCTCTTTTTCTTCTCCAGAAAATCATTTTCTTTTTGGTTGTAAATATCTGTGAGAATCGTTGGTGTAAGGATTTCGGTATGAAAGCCTAATTTATCCGAAAGCTGTTGAGCTTTGGTAACTTCTAATGCTTTGAATTCGTATTTTGCAATCAAACGCCCTTTGCGCACTAAAGCCGAATCTACTTTGGATAAATCCGTGTTGAAGGAACAAATAATTTGAATATGCAAACAATCCGAAAGCAATCCATCGGATATATTCAGCAACGCAGAAACTGGCGACGTGCCGTTTTGCTCTCTGTCTATTACAATATTTTCGGCATCTTCAATAACAAAAATTGAATTCGGATTAGCAACAAGCAACGTTAGCAAGTCTGGATTGGTTAATATATTTGCCATATTGGGTGGCAAAAAAATTATCTTTTTTTTAACCGATGCTATTAAATATCGAATATAGTAGGTTTTTCCTGTACCCGGTTTTCCGTGTAACAAAATCAACCCTTTGTCATTATTTTTCTTTAATCGATTATAAATTGTTTGGTGTATTTCTAGAAAATCATCGTTATAATTCTCTTGAATCTTTAACTTAGGTTTACTTATTTTTAATGCTGATGTTTCTATTCCATAAGAACCATTTAAAAGTAAATTGATTTCTTGGGCTTTCTTATTTTCTTTCCTTTTAAACGTAATAATTTCCGCAATAATTAATGCTGCTTTTTCGGTTTGCTCTTCGTTAAAAAGAAAACAGACTTGCTGTTTTTCGAATGAAAAAAGAATAATCATTCGATCTAAAACATAATAAACTTCTTTTAAATTGGATGCTTTTTCGTTTTCTTTAGCCTCTTTTGAATAAAAATAGGATTTACAATCGGCTTTGTATTTTTCTGAAAAATAGTTGTTGGCTTTCCCGCAATCCAAATTGTTTTCAATAATAGAATGTGGGATGCTTTTAAAATGTAGAAGATACAAGTCAAAAATATTAATATACTGATTATGCGATCTAAACGCAAATAAATTACTCGTATTTGAATTAAAAACAGCTTCATTTTCCTTCATGATTTTATAAATAAATAGATTACTTTGACAAATCTAAATTTAAAAAATAGCACTTGAAACTTGAAAGAAAATTATTTTTGTTTTATTTTAAATTCAATTGATTAAAAAGGTTTTATAAGTTGTTTACATTAACTTAGATAATGTATTTTGAAGTAATAATTAGTTTTCCTTCGTTACTATTTGCATGGTTTCACGGCTGACTTGTTTCAGTAAAACTATTTTGTCTTTCTCGACCATTTTGGCTGCTTTTTCATCGAAATGGCGGATGGTGTAAAGAGAAACATTCTCGTTATACGACACTTTAAACTGTTTCGAAAGGGTATTTTTCAGTTCGTTAAAGTTGCCAAATTTATCTTCGAGACAAACGGAAAAACTGATGGCTGAATTCTGAATAAGACTTACTTTCATTTTAAATTGATGGAATAATCCAAAGATTTTACTGATATTTTCTTCCATTATAAACGAAAAATCAATAGAAGACAGCGACAATAATAATTGGTTTTTTTTGACAATAAAACAAGGTAAATGCGGTTCTAAATCAGCTCCTTTTGAAACACTTGTTCCGGGCAACATAGGGTTTAAAAACGATTTTACAAACAACGGAATTTCCTTTTTTTGCAAGGGTTGCAACGTTTTTGGATGGATAACACTAGCGCCATAAAAAGCCAATTCGATGGCTTCGCGGTAGGAAATTTGATTGAGCAAACTGGCATTTTCAAAATAGCGTGGGTCGGCATTCATAACGCCAGGCACGTCTTTCCAAATGGTAACACTTTCGGCATTCAAACAATAGGCAAAAATGGCAGCGGTATAATCCGAGCCTTCTCGTCCCAAAGTCGTGGTGAAATTATTTTCGTCAGAACCTAAAAATCCTTGCGTAATGTGCAGAATTTTCTTTTTGATGTTTTTTGAAATGTTTTTTTGTGTCAATTCCCAATCTACATTGGCATCACGATAATTCGTGTCGGTTTTTATGAAATTACGCACATCAATCCATTGGGTTTTGATATTCCTGAAATTCATATAATGGCTTAAAATCGTTGTAGAAAGCAACTCGCCATAACTCACAATTTGGTCGTAAACGAAATTGTAATTAGGTGATTTGTTTTGATTCAAAAACGAATCCAATTCGGCAAAAAGCTTGTTGACTTCATTGAAAACAGTTTCGTTTTCATCTTCAAACAAATCCAAAAGAATTTGATTGTGGTATTTTTTCACCTCTTGAACCGATGCTTGTAATTCGGGGGATTTTTCAAAGTAATTTTTGATTACAATTTCTAAAGCGTTGGTCGTTTTCCCCATGGCAGAAACCACAAGTAAGACGTCTTCATAGCCCACTTTTTGCAAAACGTCGTACACATTTTTAATTCCAGAAGCATCTTTTACTGATGCACCACCAAATTTGAATATTTTCATTGTTTCAAGTTTCAGGTTTCAAGTTTCAGGTTTCAGGTTTCGTTACTTGAAACGATTATTTTTTGTTTTTTGCCAAAAAAGATTCCATTCCATTTTCATCCATTTGAGCCACACGCCAATCGGATAAAACCTTTGCCCCCGATTTTTCATAGAAATCAATGGCTGGAGTATTCCAATCGAGTACATTCCATTCCATTCTGCGAACGCCGTCTTTTTTGCCTTGAATGATAATTTCTTTATACAAAGCAAATCCCAATCCGGAACTGCGATGCTTTTCTTTTATAATCAAATCTTCTAAATGAATGGTTCTGCCTTTCCAAGTAGAATAGCGGTAATAGTACAACGCCATTCCGGCAATTTCGCTATTAACTTCAGCCACCAAAACATGAAACAAAGGATTTTCAGAAAAACCATCGCGTTCTAAATCTTCAACGGTGACTACAACTGCATTGGGTTCTTTTTCGAAAATGGCCAGTTCTTTTATTAGATTTAAAACGGCTGGCATGTCACTTTTAAAGGCATTTCTGATTATCATTTTTTCTTTTTAGTTGGGGCTTTTTTGGTTGGCTTTTTACCGCCTGCTTTTGGTGCATTTTTCACATAAGGTTTGTACAATCCGTCTGCTTCTGCTTTACCTTTAGCCTTGTCAGCTCTTGATTGTGGATCGGGATGCGAACTCATCATTTGTGAAATAATATCTGATCCACCACCGCCACTCATGTTTGCCAATGCGGTAAAAGCTGCCTCAACGGCATTTACATTGTATCCGTTTCGTTTCATAAAATCATACGAATAATCATCGGCTTCTGATTCTTGCTTACGACTGTATTTGCTATCTAAGATGGCGTTTGCAATTTGCCCGTATTGACTGTCTGTTAAGGCTGCAACTTTATCCGATTGTGATGCTACGCCATTTACAACAGCCGCTTTTATATATGCCGCTCTCATTGCGTCTCTTGAATCGTGATTGGCTACGTGACCAATTTCATGACCAATTACTGCCAACAATTGATTGTCGTCCATAATGTCCATCAAACCAGAAAAAACACGAACACTTCCGTCTGCTGTAGCAAATGCGTTGACATCTTTGGTTTTATAAACTTTGTAGTTTAACACCAATCCATTT
>CAIRNC010000146.1 GCA_903879875.1 uncultured Bacteroidota bacterium | reverse complement strand
TGTCAGGTTGGTAGATGAAAACTTGTAGCTTTTTTGATTTGTCTTTGCTTCTCAGCATGGTAAAAGGTTTGCCTATTCTGATTTTCTTTACATCAAAAGAATCCTTTACTTTTTCTACAATTTCGTGAACTTTTTTATCTCCGATAAATTGTTTTTCTAATAGACTCCCAAAAGTATCTCCACTAACAATGGTATCTTGCACCACATCATAATCATTAAACTTGAATCCAAATTCAATGATGATAGGCGCTACTTTTTGAGCCGCTTGAGTCTTGGCTTTTTCGGATTTATTACAAGAAACTAATGTAATTAGTAGTAAGAGAAATAGATGTATTCTTTTCAAGACAGATTGCTGTTTTTTTAGGAAGTCTTATAGATTTTCTTCTCCCCAGTTTTTTAATTCAGATTCAGACCATAATTCAGGAAAGAATATTCTTCTTTGGTATTTTGGGTGCATGTATTTTTTCCAATCACTGCCTCCTGTTGCTTCACCATCTCCTACTCCACTTCCATCAATGTATTTTTTTGCTGCGTTCAAATGACCCATAACCCAAGTAACATTAACGGTGTGATCATAGTGTCGCATTGCAGCGACTAATGCTGGATTATGTTGGTCGGATTCTGGAAGTTCCTTAAACTTTTGCCATAAGTTTATGGTGTTGTATTCTTCCATATAATCCAAAAAAACCTTTTTGTATTTTCTTTCAAATTCTTCTATCAAAAATGATTTTACACCCGTTTTATGGTCTTTCCCTGCTGCTTGCCAATACAAATGCTCAAAGGCATGTGTATAAGGTGTATTTCGGTCAATGGTGGCTCTAAAACGGTAATCAATAAGGTTGATTAAATCTGTTGATGCAAACTCAATCAAGCGGTATTGCGCACTTTGAAAACCACTTGCAGGTGTTAGTGTGTTTCTAAATTTCATATATTGATTCACTTCCATTCCATCTCCCATGATATCGAAAGAGATAGTAAGCATGTCAAAATAGCGACTTATACGCGTTAAACGTTCAGCAAAAAAAGCAGTTTCTAGATTTTTGTTTTTAGAAATTTGTTCAATTTCCCAAAGAATCATTTTAAAAATTAACTCATTTACCTGATGATACATGATAAACACCATTTCATCAGGTAAAGTTGTTCTTTGTGTTTGTAGGTTTAACAACGCATCGGTTTGTATATAATCCCAATAGGTTATTGGTTTTGACCACAGTAACCCTTCTAAGTGCGTTTCTGTTTTTTGGTTTATTTCACTAAATTTTTGATCAATTTTATGTAATAAATCTTCTCTTTTTGTTATACTCATTCTTGTTTTACTTTTACTGAAAATGGATATTTTAATCCTTTAAAACCATCCAAGTCTGCTTTTATAGAACCAACGGTTAGACTGGCCTTAATTCGAATTGGGATTTTATTATCATCGTCTGATATCCATATAGTTAAACTTTCCTCTTCTTTAAATACGCGTCCTGAAAGCACCAATGGTCTAAAAATCATGGTTGAAATGGTTCCAAATTTAGTTTCAATATCTTCACGACCAATGAATTTTAACTTAAATTTTATAATTTCTCCATCAAAAAACATGTCAAGCACTATCGATTCCCCTGGTTTTAGCTTATCAATCGTAGGGTAATTTCTTAAATAATAAAATGCTGAAACTGCGTCCTGAACATTTTCGGTAACACTTACGGTTTTTTCATTTTTGTTTTTATAATCTTTTACAAGAACTTTATTCTCGTCTTGATTAAAAAAACCTTCTTCGTTTTTAGTATAACCACCTTCGTTAATTTTCCTGACATACTGATAAGGTTTTCGTGTCAGTTTATCAAAATAACTCTCGTAATTATCATTGATACCGAAAAACAAGTCGGTCATTCCTGTAGAATAGCCGTGTCCGATTGCGTGAAAAACTTTTTTATTGTTTCTAACATCTTCTTTGACTTCTAATGTGGCGTAACCAGCGTTTACAATACCATAATGCACTCTGAACTTAAACCATTCTCCTGGCTCAAAAGCATCTTCTCGTTGTGAAGTAAAACCAACTGTAATTAAAAATAACGCAATAACAATTACTATCTTTTTCATCTTTTATTATTTATTTTTAATTACTACATGCAATATCTGTTCCAAATGTATAAAAACAAAAAAACCCAGTCAAAAAAATGACTGAGTTTTTATGCTATTAACCAACCAAAACTATAAATTATGAAAATTTACATAAAAATATCGGAAACCACTCCTCTATTTTTGATACTGCAAATGTATAGCTTTAATTCAATTATTTTCAATGAAAATTCAACTTTAACACATTTTTATCAAAAACAACAAGACTACAACGTTGAAGAATGGAGTTTGTCGCATAAATTTAACATTTAATTAAAGTGTTCCTCTCAATTCTTGTTCTCTTTCGATTGATTCAAATAACGCTTTGAAATTTCCTGCACCAAAACCTTTGGCACCCATTCTTTGAATAATTTCAAAAAATAAAGTGGGACGGTCTTCAACTGGTTTGGTGAAAATTTGCAACAAATACCCATCTTCATCGGCATCAACCAAAATTGAAAGTTTTTGAAGTTCTTTGATATCTTCTTTCATCATTTCTTTGTGAACTCCTAATCTTGCTGGTATTTCATCATAATAGGCTTGTGGTGGAGGTGGCAAAAATTCTACTCCCCTAGCTTTTAGTCCTGCCACAGTTTTGATAATATCATCGGTAGCTACTGCTAGGTGCTGACAACCTGGTCCCTCATAAAAGTCGATATATTCTTCAATTTGTGATTTTTTCTTGCCTTTGGCAGGTTCATTGATTGGAAATTTAATTCTGCCATTGCCATTACTCATCACTTTACTCATCAATGCTGAATACTCTGTATGGATTTGATTGTCATCAAAAGAAAGAAAATTTTCAAATCCCATAACGTCTTCATACCATTTTACCCATTGATTCATTTCGCCCCAACCTACATTTCCTACCATGTGATCTACATATTTTAGACCCAATGGTTCTGGATTATATTCTGATTTCCAAGGCATGAATCCTGGCAAAAAGACACCATTGTAGTTTTTTCTTTCAACAAAAATGTGTACGGTTTCACCATAAGTGTATATTCCTGAGCGAACTACTTCTCCAAATTCATCTTTTTCAACGGTGGGTTCCATAAAAGATTTGGCCCCTCTTTTAGTAGTTTCTTCGTAGGCAGAACGGGCGTCTTCTACCCAAAGTGCAATTACTTTTACTCCGTCACCATGTTTTCTTAAATGTTCGTTTATTGGAGAATTGCTGTTTAATGGCGTTGTTAATACCAATCGTATTTTGTCTTGTTTTAAAACATAGCTCACTGAGTCTCTTGAACCAGTTTCTAATCCGCGGTAGGCATGTGATTGAAAACCAAAAGCCGTTTTGTAGTAATGAGCCGATTGTTTGGCGTTGCCAACATAAAACTCAACATAATCTGTTCCTAACAGCGGAAGAAAGTCTTGCGCTCCGCTAAATATTTTTTCTAGTCCGTATTCAACGGATGTTACTTGTTTTGCCATAATTTAATTAGATATTTTGTCAATTAGATAATTAGATAATTTTGAATTGTGGTAATAACCTAATTATTTTTTTTAGTTGTTGAAATTATTTTAAAAGAATACATTGTATTTATATTTTTCATTGAAAGTCAGATTTTAAAATATCAATTATTAATTTGAGAATTAGATAATTTAGTTTTATACAAATTTTCTAATTGACACATTAACTTATTAATCCAACCATGATAAATAATAGGTATCATCCGAAATATTCATAGCCGCTTCTGTAACCATTAACGGTTTGAATGTATCAACCATAACGGCTAATTCGAGTGTTTCTTTTTTACCTATACTTCGCTCTGCTGCTCCTGGGTGTGGTCCATGAGGAATACCAGCAGGATGCAATGAAATATGTCCTGGTTTAACATCGTTTCTACTCATAAAATCACCGTCCACATAATACAAAACCTCATCAGCATCAATATTGCTATGATTATATGGAGCTGGAATGGAGAGTGGATGATAGTCATAGAGTCTTGGAACAAATGAACAAATCACAAAAGCGGTAGATTCAAATGTTTGGTGAATTGGCGGTGGCAAATGCACTCGCCCTGTTATTGGCTCAAAATTATGGATAGAAAAGGCATACGGATAATTGAAACCGTCGTATCCAATAACATCAAATGGATGTGAGGCATAAACCATATCAAAAATTTCGTCTTTCTTTTTAACTTTGATTATAAACTCGCCCGTTTCGTTATAGGTTTCCAATTCTTCTGGACGTCGAATATCACGTTCGCAAAACGGAGCATGTTCCAACAACTGTCCAAACCAGTTTCGGTATTGCTTTGGTGTATAAATTGGCGCATGAGATTCAACTATAAAAAGTCGATTGTCTTCGGTGTCAAAATCAATTTTATAAATGATTCCACGAGGAACGATGAGATAATCGCCGTAACTAAAATCTAAATTTCCATAAATAGTTCGGAGTTTCCCTGTTCCTTTATGGATGAAAATCATTTCGTCAGAATCGGTATTTTTATAAAAATAATCAGTAGTTGATTTTCGTGGTGCGGCTAACGCAATATGACAATCCGAATTGGTCAATACAATTTTACGGCTTTCTAAATAATCGTCTTCAGGCGCCACATCGAACCCTTTTAATCGGTAGGATTGAATGTTGTTCGCTTTAGCTATTTTTGGCGCTACACTATACTGGTTTCGTATTTCTTTAACTTGTGTTGGACGCTGTTCGTGATACGAATTGGTTGACATTCCATCAAATCCGACAGTTCCAAAAAGCTGTTCGTAGTACAAATCGCCGTTGGGTTTGCGAAACTGAATATGTCGCTTGTGCGGTATGTTTCCTAGTTTATGATAAATAGGCATAATGTTAAAATTAGATAATTAATATAGATACGAATATGCAAATTATAAGTTTAGTTAATTCGCTAATTAACTAATTAAACACTCATTCTGGATTTCGCTTAATGAGGAATTTTAGAAGTAGTAATAAGTTATCCCATTTTTTCATGCTTACAAATATCGTAAAAATTTAATTTCAAGCCGTTTTTTTTGCGAAATATTTATAAAAAGTGAAATTGCTTGTCGTTTACATCCGATTAATCTTTTTTGTGCCAAAATCCTCTCACCTATTGAATAAATCATAAATTTTAAAATAATAAATTTTTCCTATTTACATTTGAGTATATTTGTTTTTGAATCTAATTCCCTTTAGGGATTATGTTTACTCATTAAATTTAAAAATAAAACATAACTGACTATATATGAAAAACATATACTCCATTTTAAAAAACTTTTCGGTTTGTATTCTGATTTTATTAATGAGTCAAGCTGTTTTTTCTCAAGCTGTTACAGTCAATACAAGTACTTATACGGCAGCCCAATTGGTCAATACTGTTTTTGGAGGGGGAACACAATTGACAACCACTAATATTTCAAAATCAAGTGGCAACGGGGTGGGCTATTTTCAAAACACAAATTCAAGTTTTCCTTTAAATAGTGGAATTGTTATTGCTACTGGAAATGTAAGTTCGATTGCTTCAAACGCAACACTCTCTAGCATATTAAACAATACTACCGATGCCGATTTACATGCTGTTTCTCTTGCAAATGGACTGTCAGGGAACATCGTCGACACCTCGTTTTTGAGTTTTGATTTTACTTCCGTATCGACTAATTTGAGTTTTAATTACATTTTTGCTTCGGAAGAATATGGCGCTTATCAATGCGGATTCACCGATCAAGTTGCTTTTATTTTAACCAATCTTTCTACTAGTGTGAAAACGAATTTAGCTCTTATTCCAAACACGACCATTCCTGTTTCTGTAACTAATATCAGAAATAATCTTTACAATTCTGCTTGTGTATCAAACAATTCGCAGTTTTTTGGATTTTATGATGCTTCAAATAATGCCACACTTAACGGAACTTGTTTTAACGGAAGGACGGTTTTGATGAATGCTTCGGCTACACTAGTTCCCAACACTCCCTATCGGTTAAAAATTGTTATTGGTGATTATCAAGATGCCTTATTTGATTCTGCTGTTTTTTTACAAGCCAATAGTTTAAATGTTGGACAAGACTCCGGCGTTTTAGGTCCCGATTTGAGCATTGCTAACAACACCGCATTATGCCCAGATTCAAGTGCTCTTTTATCCACTGGAACAGCAATTCCGAACGCTGTTTATTCTTGGTACTATAATGGTACTTTTATTGTAGGCGCAACTGGCCCAACCTTTTTATGTAATTTTCCAGGCGAATACAAAGTCGTTTATGGCGTAGCGCCTAATTATTTTCAAGACAGCATTATTGTAGAATCGGCCAATGTTATTGAACCCCTCCCAGATATTATTGCTTGTGACTATTATACATTACCGTTTTTGCAATACGATGGCACATATCGAACAACTTCAAATGGTGGTGGCGTATTAATCGCTCCAGGAACCACTATTATTTCAAACGTTACCATTTACGTTGATTATCCAAATGGAAATTGCCCAGTAGAGGACAGTTTTACAATTACAATTAACCAAGCCCCAGTTGTGCCTTCAACAGTATCCGATTACGTTATATATGAAACCAATCCAACTAATTTTTCTGTTTTTAATTTGAATTCAAAAATACCTGAAATGCTTGTCAATCAATCGCCAACAGATTTTCAAGTTTCTTTTTATAATACAATACAAGATGCCACAAATCAAACCAATCCTATTTTCAACCCAGCTAATTACACCAATACGTCCAATCCCGAAACTATATATGCGATTGTAAGCGCTTTGAATACCAATTGTGTTAGCTTCGTCTTGTCGTTTCAATTGAGTGTTGCGCCAATGTTAAGCACGACTAATGTTGAAGCTTCAAGTTTCAATCTGAGTCCAAATCCAGTTACGGATATTTTATCGATAGATTCAAAATTGGAAATTATGAAAATTGAAGTTTACACTGTTTTAGGTCAAAAAGTATTTCAACTTTTAGAAAAAAGTTTTCATCCAAATATGGATTTATCCAATTTAAATTCAGGAAGTTATTTCATAAAAATCACAAGCGATTCTGGACTACAAACCTTTAAAATAGTAAAAAAATAACCTCTAGTTTTATACAATAGTTCTTGGACGCTGAATTATTTAATAGTTATTTCATCGATAAAAATAAATGCGTCTCCGCCAAAACCTTGATGCCATTCGGGCAATTTTCCATAATTGTAGGCTTTCACTTTTAGGAATTTTGCCGTATTCGGGTCGATGGCACTTGTAAAATTAATAATTTTAGTATCTGTTATTTTTGGATCAAAAGTGTTTTCTATTGTTTTAACCAATTCAAACGTAGAATTGTCCATCGAAGTGTAGAATTCCACCTTTGTTGGCATTAAAATCCAGGAGGGACTGTCTTGCAGAAAATTAGCACCAACTTCAGTAATGGTTCTTGCTGTTTTCAAATCAATAACGGCTTCAAAATCCTGACTTTGGTAACCTTGCCATTCGCCTTTTTTCCAATTCTCATTACCCGAAATACCATCAATCAGCCCTTCGTCGCCACCTGCAGTATATTGCGAATTGTATTTTGATTTGATTTCGATGGTGTAATTGTTTGGTTTTTTGTAGAAAGTAGCTCTTACAAATTTGCTTTTTTTATTTCCATTCATAGCAACACAAATAATCTTAGTTGTTTTATCTATTTCAATACTTTTATCATATTGAATTAGATTACTTGGAACAAATTGAAAAGGTTTATCATCAATATAATAATAGATAATGTTATTAGGATTTTGTGATACAATTTCAATTAGCATTTTATCTTTAAACGATTTGCTTTCCGCTTGAATTACTGGTACTGGAATAATATATGGTGTTTTTTTATGTTCTAATTGTGTTGCTATAGGTGGCGAGTCGTCATCTTCAGTGTAAGCATCAAATGTTCTGAGTTCAAATTCTGAAGTTGAAGCTGTAATGATTTTAGCTGATTTATTTTCAAAATTCACTTTCGTTTTAGCAAAATATGGCTTAGTAAAACTCCACGTTTTCTGACCTGGTGTTACCGCATAAATCCCTATTGAACTCAACACATACCAAGCGCTCATTTGTCCGCAGTCTTCGTTTCCTATTAAACCATCAGGCGCATTTTTGTAGAAATTATCAAGAATAAAATGTACTTTTCCGTCGGTTTTTTCGGGTTTTCCAACATAATTATACAAATAAGCGATGTGGTGACTGGGCTCGTTTCCGTGAGCATATTGTCCAATCAATCCTGTGACATCAACTTGCTCGCGTCCCGTAGTTTTGCTTTCGCTGTTGAACATTTCATCGAGTTTGGCTTCAAATTTTGCTTTTCCACCATACGCCTCAATCAATCCGTAAATATCTTGTGGGACAAAAAAGGAATACTGCCAACTATTGCCTTCGGTAAAATTATTATTGATTTCTTTTGGGTCGAATGGTTTTTCCCAACCTCCGTTT
>CAIRNC010000145.1 GCA_903879875.1 uncultured Bacteroidota bacterium | reverse complement strand
CTACCGCTACAGCAAGCCTCTTGCTCGTACCTATAAGATTTCACATAGCTAGAATTGCTTTCGAAATTGGACACGGATTAAAAATCCGCGCAAGCTGAATGTAAATAGAAAACATATAAAAAAAACCAAGCTACAATTTTCGTGTAGCTTGGTTTTCTATTCTAAATCCAAAAAGATGTTTTCTTATTTCACCGCAGGTTTATAATTTTGTTTGTCAATGATCATTTTCGACAAAATTTCTTTTAAAATCTCGGAAGTACCACCGCCAATTGGTCCTAAGCGACTGTCTCTTAACAAACGGGCTAAAGGATATTCTTCCATATAACCATAACCGCCCAGCATTTGCAAACAACTATAAATGGCTTCGTCGGCTACTTTGGTTGATTTCAATTTTGCCATGGTGGCTTCTTTTACTACATATTCTTTATTATTCAAGCGCGCAACTGCGGCATAATTGAATATTTTGCAATGCTCTACCTCTGTAGCATGTTCTACTATCGTATGGCGTAAGGCTTGAAACTTATCTATAGTCGTTCCGAAAGCTTCGCGTTTTGACATATAATCGATGGTGTAATCAATAGCATATTCGGCTCTTGCATGGGCATTAATCGCCATGATTAATCGCTCTAAAGCGAAATGTTGCATGATATAAGGAAATCCTTTTCCTTCTTCGCCCATTAAATTTTCTTCTGGAATTTCTACATTGTCAAAAGCAATTTCTGCGGTGTCAGAAGCGCGCCATCCTAGTTTATCTAACTTGGTTGCCGAAATGCCTTTTAATCCAGTATCCATTAAGAAGATGCTGATTCCTTTGTTGCCTTGCTCTGGACTGGTTTTAGCTGCTACTACATAATAATCAGCATAAATTCCATTGGTTATAAAAGTTTTAGAACCGTTGATTATATATTTATTGCCTTTTTTTACAGCCGTTGTGCGCATGCCTGCTACATCACTTCCACCAAAAGGTTCTGTAATACACAATGCTCCAATTTTTTCACCAGCAATACTTGGTGCTAAATAGTCTTGTTTGATTCGTTCATCGCCTTCTGCATTCAAATGCGTCATCGCCAAATAAGCATTTGCCCACATCGCTGCTGCAAAACCAGATGATTTCACTTTTTGAAGTTCTTCAAGAAAAACTACGGTGTAAAATAAATCTAAGTTCATTCCGCCATAGGCTTCCGGATAAGAAATACCAAAAAAGCCCATTTCGCCGAACTTTTTCCAAATAAATCGTTCGATAGTTCCTGTTTTTTCCCATTTTTCAATATGAGGTACCACTTCCTTCTGCAAAAAGTCTTTTAAACTCGCTCTGAATAATTCGTGTTCTTCTGTAAAGTAAATTGAATTCATCTAACTAATGCTGTTTTTTTTATGTTATTTTTTTAGAATTCCAAATATAAGGCAATTATTTTTACTTTATCAACAGGAAAGCCGTAAATTTTTATTAAATCCGCAGAATCATTAATTTTACCGTTCATACTTCTATAGGTTACGATTTCTTTTGCCAAAGCATATTTGAAATAAGGCAATTGCATCAACTCTTTTATTGAAGCGTCATTGATTTTGATTTTTTTTACGTTTGGTAAGTTTGTAATTTTAAAAGAATGGTTCAGTTTTCCTATTACTTCTGGCGATAAACCCCAAATATCTTTCATTTGTTCCATCGAAACGAAACATCCAAACTTATTTTTTTCGTTTAAAATGCGTTCGGATAATGCTGGGCCAATGCCATTGATTTTCATCAAATCTTCTTGTGATGCTTGATTGATATCGAGCACCACTAATGCTGGTATTTTATTAAAATCCGTTTTAGCAAAGTCTTTATAAGTAGTCGTCTTTTTATTAGTTACCCAATCAGGAAATTTAAAATAAGGCGAAATCACACGCAACAAAGAATCGGAAACATGGGTTACTGCTTGAAATTCTTGAGCCGAATTGACATATTTATTGGTTTTTCTAAAAGCAAGCAATCGATCGATTTCAGCCGTGGACATTCCTAATTTATATCCTTTGAAATCAGTAATAAAATTGGGATTAAATGGATAGATTTTAGGCGTATCTTCTCGATTGTTTAACTTCAAAGAGTCGATTTGAGTTTGCAAAGAAAGCCATTGTTGTTTTTCTGAACTAGAAGGAAAAACAGTTGAAAAATCAACAAAATAAATCACTATTTGAAAAAGGACAATCAAAGAAAGCATCACAAAAATACCGCTTCGTTGTGAAGTTGTAAATTTGAAGTAGGATTTTAGGGCGTGCCATGTCATTTACATAGAATTATAAATCAAAAACCGAGGTGCGCTTAGAACGAATCATATCTTTGAGTTTGATCCAAAAAGCCAATGTCAAATAGACGCCAAACCACAATCCAACGGTCACAAATGAAATATAAATAAAAAACAATCGGACGCTGCTTGCACGCATGCCGAGCTTGTCTGCCAATCGAGAGGATGCATTGAACCCGTGCTTTTCAAAAAAATATTTGAGTTGAATTACGATTGACATATTTTATTTATTTTCTATTTACCCTATTTTCCACTTAGTAATGCTGCACCGACGGCACAAGACAAACACTGACTCTTGTTGCAATATTCGTTTTTGAGTTGCAAAAGTGATTGCGTATCAAAAGCGGATTTGGATTTAATTCCAAATGTAGCAAATTTTTGAATAACGGCGTTACTTTCTGGAGCAACTTGATTCAATAAAGAAATTAATTCTTCTGAAATGTCTTTGTTTTTACTTTTTGCATAAGCAAACTGAATGGGAACAATCGTATTGATAACAATCAAATCAATGAAGGATTTGGATAACGCTTTCTTCTTTTTGGGGCTAATTTTGTCAAATTGGTAATGCGTTTGCCAATATTCCGAAACCGAAACCGCTAGCAAATCATAAACCGTATTTACTGTTGTTGCAGCAATTAATTTGTAAAATAAATTTTGTTGATTGAAATATAAATTTGCCAATTGCGACAATCGAATCGTTGGAAAATTATCCGGCCGATGCTGAAAAAACTGAACCGGATTGATGTGTTTTCGCTCCAATTGATATTTCTGTAAAAGGTAATAAAATCGGAATTTCAAGTCTTTATAATAAGTATCTTCTCTTTCTGTTTCTAAAAAACCAGCGAATCCAAACAGTAAGGCTTCAAGATTTTCGAGCTCAAAACCTTCTTTTCTAATGATGGGAAAAGAAATGTTTTGGGCGATTTCGAGAAACAATTCGCCATTGGTGTTCAATCCAAAATTTTTAGCCAAAAGACAAAACAAAACCGTTTCCCAATCCTGATTGGTTGTTTCTAATAACTCCTGAATGGGTTTTGATTTTCGTTCCAAACGCTCAAAAAACAAACGTTCTTGCCAGTTTTTAAAAGCAAATTTATCTATTGACGTCAATTGTTTTTCGCAAAAAATCCATGATTTCGGACTAATCAACGCTTTGTAATTTTCTAATACGGATTTAGAAACATAATTTTGAAGCACCAAAACAGGAATTTCGGTGTTGTTTTTTCTGAATATTTCGGT
>CAIRNC010000144.1 GCA_903879875.1 uncultured Bacteroidota bacterium | reverse complement strand
GGCAGTTCCATACGTTTTAAAAACCTGCACTTTTGGTTTGTTTGGGAGTAATTCTGAAACTTTTAGAGCGAGTTCAATTCCGCTACCGACAGCAACAATGTCGATGTCTTTTTTAGCATCTCGACCTAATAATAAATCCCGGACAAATCCTCCAATAACATAACTCTCAACGTTAAGTTCTTGGGTTGCCTTGGAAATTATTTCAAAAATTTTATTGTTTAAAGCTGATTTGTAATTCATTATTTTACCGCAAATTCGCAAATTAATTTTTTGAACTTATTATACGTTTATGTTCTAAGGATATTAAATTAAAATTAGCAAGTATAGCCAATTTGTATTTAGAGATTTTTAAGTAATTTAAACATTGATTGTAATGACTTACATTAAAACAATCAACTATTTTAATTTCTAAAATAATTTTGTCATACACAACAAAGTCAGCATAAAATTTATGTTTTAAAATAGTATTTTTATAATTTACAGCAAACTCTTTTTCCCTTTGATAAGGTATGTTCTGTTGCTGAAATTCATACTCAATAGCGTCTTTATATACAATTTCAGAAAAACCTTTTCCAAGATTTTTATGTACTTCAAATAAAATACCTATTATGATATAATTTTCATCTTTATATATATATTCTTCCATTAAAATAAAAAATAATTTGCGAATTTGCGGTAAGTGATTATTTTCTAATCACTTTCACCTGCGAATCATTAGTCAATTTAATAATTGTTGATGGTTTTCCGGCAATTTTTTCGTGGTGCAAATTTACAACATAATCTACACCTTTTATAATTTCTGGACTAATGTCTTTGAAAGCAATTGGTGTGGGTTGCCCTGAAATGTTAGCAGAAGTTGAAACTAATGGTTTCTTCATCTTTTCCATCAATTTGAAACAAAAAGGTTCTTTTACAATTCTAATTCCCAAAGATTTATCTTGGGAAATCAAATTTGGAGCTATATTTCTTGGATTGTCTAAAATAATTGTAGTTGGTTTTTCCGATAAATCTATGATTTGCCAAGCCACTTCGGGAATGTCCTTAAAAACGTTATACATCATTTTTTCGCCATTCATCAAAACGATCATACTTTGTGTTTCGGCTCTTTGTTTGAGTTTATATATTTTGGCAACAGCTTCTGCATTTGTAGCATCACAACCAATCCCCCAAACCGTATCGGTTGGATATAAAATGATTCCTCCGTTTAGTATGATTTCGTAAGCGTTGTGAATTTCTTGGGTCATTAATTTTAAGTTTTATTTAAAATACTTTTGATAAAATAATAGTCTTTTTCAGTGAGTGATTTTCTTTTGATTTTTTTCTGTAAAAATTTCAAACCTAAAAATTTTCTTTGTTTTGGTTTAAAATTATTTAACTTTAAAGGAGTGAAAATATGAAGATTTCCATTTCTACAATAGTAATTTTTCCCAAATTTCTTTGCAATAATTTCCATTGCGCTTTTATTGTAAAAAGCTATATGCTGTCCCGTTTCTTCCGTTAAATACCACCATTTTTCAATGTCTTCATTCAATTCTGGTGAAAGTTCTGTCGAAAAAATGGCTGTATCTGAAAATTTGAATATTTTCTCAATTTCAGTTAATGGATCATCAAAATGTTCTAAAACTTCAAACCCCGTAACGATATCAAAATGATTTACATCACTATCTTTTATATCAAAATAATTAGCAAATATATTTTCACAATAATCGTCTTGACGGTAATAATTAAAACCTGCATCACGCATTAGCCGAACAAACATGCCATAACCTCCAGCATAATCTAAAAACAAATTTGATTTTGGAAAGTAGGAATCAATAATTTTCTTCACTTCATCTCTTAGCATTATATTTCTACTTGCTAATCCTATATCTAATGACGTTATGGCCGATTCATAAGCTTCCTTCAACCAAATAGGCTCATCGGTTTGAACAAAGGAACAAGATGAACATCTGTAATAGTTAGATTTATATTTTTGAAGCACCGTTTTTTCGAAAATTTTCACAGAATTAGCATCACAAATTTTACATTTCATATAAATTAATTTACTTTTTTTAATTTTGTATTAGGCAAAATTACTTTTTTTTTACAAATAAAATTATCTTTACCAT
>CAIRNC010000143.1 GCA_903879875.1 uncultured Bacteroidota bacterium | reverse complement strand
GAATAACCGAAACTAACAATTTAATCCCTGTAATTGCTGTTTCGGTTTGTGCTACATTGGGCACAAACGACGATGCAGCCAGAATCCATCCCGCAATAGCAGCTCCAATTCCCCAACCGGCTTTTTGAGCAAAAACTGCAGCCGAAAAATACAAACCTGTGGCTCGTCGTCCGGTTTTCCATTCGCCATAATCTGCCGAATCGGCTATCATTGTCCAAAGCAACGGAACTGCAGGAGCATAAGCCATTTTGGCAATAATATTAAAGACGAAAATGGTGGTTAAATCAGTGACTCCGGGTAAATAAATTAGTATAAAAAAGAGTCCTGAAATCAACGAACTGCCGATAAACACATTCCTGTTTCCAAAACGTTTTGCCAAAGGTTTTGAGAGTGGCAAAGCTACAATTAAAGCCACTGTACCAACTACATTGAATAATTGCACATTCTCCTCTTTGCCCAAATAATACTTAAAATAATAGGCAATGGCGGCATTCTGCATGGCAAACATAACGAAAGAAACAATTCCGACGATAGCCAGAATAACCCAAGCGGGATTTTTAAACAAATTTCCCAAATCTTCTTTCAATGAGTTTTTTTGTTCTTTCGGTGGTTGAACCCGCTCTTTTGTGCTTTTAAATGTTATGTAAAAAAACACAATACTTAAACCAGCAAACAGAAACAATGTATATTGAAATCCTTGTGCTTTATCTCCGCCGCCAAAGAATTTAGCTAATGTCAATGCCAATCCCGTAACTACAAATTGCCCGATAAAACCGGCAATAAATCTATAGGTGTTAAGGCCTGCACGTTCGTATGTATCGTCTGTCATAACAGCTCCCAGAGCAGAGTACGGAAGATTGATAAAGGCGTATGCTGTCATTAGAAGCACATAAGTTGCTCCGGCATAAATAATTTTACCAACTTCTCCAAAATTTGGAGTGGAGAACGTCAAAATTGCTAATACTGCATACGGAATGGCTCCAAATAAAATATACGGACGAAATTTCCCCCAACGCGTGTTCGTTCTATCAGAAACAACGCCGATGATTGGATCGATAGCCATATCCCAAAAGCGTGCAACTAACATGATAGTTCCGGCCGCAGCAGCCGAAATACCATATACATCGGTATAAAAAAACAACAACCAAAAGCCTACCATGTCCCACACAAAGTGCGATGCAGTATCGCCAAGACTATAGCCGATTTTTTCTTTAAAGGATAATTTTTGATTTGTCATGCTCATAAATACTGACTTTAATTATTTTTACAAAGGTAGTCGATAATAAACGATAATTACTAATTTTTCACTACACAACAACTCATAGTACATAATAATCTACCTCATTTTAATACAACAACTCTACGCTGTAATTAATTGAATATCATTGTATGTATTAAATATTATGTTCTAAAACATATTTCACAATATGCTTAGCTAAATCAAATTGCAAATTTTTGTCATAAATTTGAAGAATTTGGAATGGCTTTCATGCCATCATCACTTCAAAAAAATGAATTGGAGGTATCTATAGTACATGCAAAAATCCTTTTGTAGTTG
>CAIRNC010000142.1 GCA_903879875.1 uncultured Bacteroidota bacterium | reverse complement strand
TACCATTTGGATGATGCTTCCGAAACAAAACTTACTATCAAAACGCCCGAAAATGCGTTTGTAATTCTACAAAACATTTTTGTTCACGACGTTAAAAAATCGAACCAACGAGCTTTAGAGTGCTTAAATCGTGGTGCCGAAAGCATCCGATTTACCATTGAAAACGAAACCATTTTAATAGAGGAGTTAATGCAAAACCTTCCTTTGAAGGACACAACCTATTATTTCCATTTGCCGTTTCTCTCAATCGATTTCGTTACTAAAGTAAATGATTTTGCCACTAAACATCATGCCAAGTTTATCATATTGATTGACCCAATTGGGCAATTAACCAAAGACGGTAACTGGTTTGAAAACATAGAAAATGATTTTAAGAAATTAAATACAATTGCAACATCTTCTACAACAAATTTCTTAAGTATTAGTGCTGGAATTTACCAAAATGCAGGTGCAAACATGGTGCAACAATTGGCCTATACTATGGCTCATGTTAACGAGTATTTCAACAGAATTCCAGCTATAAAACAACCTATTTCTATCGAAGTTGCCGTTGGAACCAACTATTTCTTTGAAATTGCCAAACTAAGAGCGTTACGTATTTTGTTCAATACTTTGAAAAAGGAATACCAACACAATTTCGATTGCAACATCATTGCAACTCCAACCAAACGCACCAAAACGATATATGATTACAACGTAAACATGCTTCGTACAACAACTGAGTGCATGAGTGCTATTTTGGGCGGAGCTAATGCGGTTGCCAATTTACCTTATGATGCATTATACCACAAAGACAACGAATTTGGAGATAGAATTTCCAGAAACCAACTATTGGTATTGAAACACGAAAGTTATTTTGACAAAGTCAACAATCCCGCAGATGGTGCGTACTATATTGAAAATTTGACCGAACAATTAGCTGAAAAAGCATTGTTGTTATTCAAAGACATTGAAGCCAATGGCGGTTTAATCACACAATTGATGGAAGGAAACATCCAAAGAAAAATTAGCGAAAGTGCCCAAAAAGAACAGGATTTATTTGATAGCGGAAAAGAAACTTTGTTAGGAACCAACAAATATCCAAACAAAAATGACCGCATGAAAGACGATTTAGAATTATATCCTTTCGTAAAACAAAATCCTCGCAAAACGTTAATCACACCAATCATTGAAAAACGATTGGCGGAGAAATTGGAGCAAGAGCGTTTGGCTTCTGAATAACATGACATATTTCATCATTTCATATATATTCGTTTTAATTACATTAATTATTGGAATGATTTATTTTGTAATTGGTGTAGATTATAAAAATTTAAAAAAAATTGGAATTTCACTTATCGCCTTTTATTTAAGTTATGTATCATACATGCTTCCATATAAACTATTATTTAAAATTCCGATACATTCGTTATTACTAGATTTTATTAAAATTCCATTTAAATAAAATGAGAAAAAACATCCAACATTTAAAATTAGGCGACAGTAACTTGACCGAAAACCGTCAAGCGACAACCGATCACTTTCACACTGCCGAAAACATTGAACTAAAACCCATCTACGCTCCAAGCGACATTGAGGGCATGGAACATCTAGGTTTCGGAGCTGGTTTTGCACCAAATCTTCGAGGCCCTTATGCCACTATGTATGTTCGCAGACCATGGACCATTCGTCAATATGCAGGTTTTTCAACTGCTGAAGAAAGTAATGCCTTTTACAGACGAAACTTGGCTGCCGGACAAAAAGGGTTATCCGTAGCTTTCGATTTAGCTACGCACAGAGGCTACGATTCCGATCACGAACGTGTGGTGGGTGACGTAGGAAAAGCGGGGGTTGCCATCGATTCGGTTGAAGACATGAAAGTTTTATTCGACCAAATTCCTTTGGGAGAAATGTCAGTTTCCATGACTATGAATGGTGCGGTTTTGCCAATTATGGCATTCTACATCGTGGCCGCCGAAGAACAAGGAGTAGCTCCTGAATTGCTTTCGGGAACCATCCAAAATGACATTCTGAAAGAGTTTATGGTTAGAAATACCTATATCTATCCACCTACACCTTCCATGAAAATCATTGCGGATATTTTCGAATATACTAGCAAAAACATGCCTAAATTCAACTCCATTTCTATTTCGGGATACCACATGCAAGAAGCAGGTGCTACTGCCGATATCGAATTGGCTTATACACTTGCCGATGGTTTGGAATACATCCGAACGGGTTTGGCTACCGGAATGAAAATCGATGAGTTCGCTCCAAGACTTTCATTCTTTTGGGCGATTGGTATGAACCATTTTATGGAGATTGCCAAAATGCGTGCGGGTAGAATGTTATGGGCAAAATTGCTAAAACAATTCAACCCGAAAGACGAAAAATCGTTAGCCTTGCGTACACATTGCCAAACATCAGGTTGGAGTTTAACCGAACAAGATCCATTTAATAATGTGGCTCGAACGGCTATTGAAGCAGCTGCGGCAGCTTTTGGTGGAACCCAATCCTTACACACCAATGCCTTAGATGAAGCCATTGCTTTACCAACCGATTTCTCGGCACGTATTGCTAGAAATACCCAAATCTATTTACAAGAAGAAACCAAAATTTGTAAAACCGTTGACCCTTGGGCAGGTAGTTATTATGTAGAAACCTTAACCAAAGAAATCGCAGATAAAGCTTGGGCTTTGATTGAAGAAGTAGAAGAATTAGGTGGTATGACCAAAGCTATCGAATCCGGAATTCCTAAATTGCGTATCGAAGAAGCTTCGGCGCGTAAACAAGCACGTATCGACAGCAGCCAAGATATAATTGTGGGTGTCAACAAATACCGTTTGGAAAAAGAAGATCCTTTACACATTTTGGATGTGGATAATCAAATGGTGCGCAAACAACAAATTGAGCAATTACAACATATAAAAGCAACACGCGATAACGCAAAAGTTACCGCATGTTTAGCAAAATTAACCGATGCGGCTAAAAATGCTAACGATAATTTACTATCTTTAGCCGTAGAAGCAGCAAGAAACAGAGCTACATTGGGTGAAATCAGTGACGCTCTAGAAGCAGTTTTCGGAAGATATAAAGCACAAATTAGAAGTTTTAGCGGCGTGTACAGCAAAGAAATTAAAAACGACGAGAGCTTTGAAAAAGCCAAACAATTAGCCGATGCCTTCGCTAAAAAAGAAGGACGTCGACCACGAATTATGATTGCCAAAATGGGACAAGACGGTCACGACCGTGGTGCCAAAGTAGTAGCAACAGGTTATGCCGATGTAGGTTTTGATGTAGACATTGGTCCATTATTCCAAACGCCTGCCGAAGCCGCCAAACAAGCAGTTGAAAACGACGTACACATTTTAGGCGTTTCTTCGTTAGCAGCGGGACACAAAACCCTAGTACCACAGGTAATAGAAGAACTTAAAAAATACGGACGCGAAGACATTATGGTAATTGTAGGGGGCGTTATCCCAGCACAAGACTACCAATTCCTTTTCGATGCGGGTGCCGTGGCTGTTTTTGGTCCTGGAACTAAAATTAGCGAGGCAGCAATTAGTATTTTAGAGGTATTGATTGCAGATTAAGTTTTATTAAAATTACTTTTTTTAATTTAAGACACCCGAAGCCAATCACTTCGGGTGTTCTTTTATATAAATGTTCTACAATTAACAAACACCAATAATACTTTTACTTTTTAACACAATAAATTCACTTTATTACATATTAAATTTATATTATAACATAGTTAATTCACTTTGTAAAAACATCATTTTGTTTTATAATACAATCAATTCACTTTCATATATGACCAATTCACTTTATAAAATACTAAATTCACTTTTATAAATCATCAATTTACTTTGTAACATAATAAAATGACTTTATCAAATAATAAATTCACTTTATAAAATAATAAAATGACTTTATAATAGAATTAATTTATCTTTTAACAACATTCAAGTAGTATATTTCAAAATCAATTCCTAAATTTGTAGAAGCAACAAACACAAACACACCAAATTATGCTTTACTTAAACCTAAAACCCGTTTTAGAAGCACGCCAAATAGTAAAACCGTATTCTTTTCTTGTAAAAATTGGCATTGCACCCCATACTGCACATAAAATTTTAAACAACGACTCCCACGTCATGCGTTTAGACAACCTCAACCTCATTTGCAAAGCCCTATATTGCCAACCCAACGACCTACTGATGTTCAAACAAGACCCAAATGTACCAGTAGAAAAGACACATCCATTAATCAAACTAATTCCAGCAATGGAAGACAACAATTGGCAACAACAACTAAAAACATTACCCCTCGACAAGCTCAAACAAATCAGTCAGCTACTAAATCAAGTCGAAACGGAAGAATAATTATTCTTATAAAACCATAGTAAATATGAACAAAATCAACGCTTCTATACTTTGCTTACTACTCACACTTAGTGGTTCGGCTCAAATGAATGGTTTACAAATCACTCCAAAAGACCACGACCTCAACGGAAAGGTAAAAACCATGAGTTATCACAGTACGCCTAAAAATGAAGTTCCTTCGGCTGCTAACATGAGCTGGAAACATTTTTTTGATGAAAAAGGACGATTAACCCATACCGATACCTACTTCAAAAATCAATATTTCGGTCATGACGGCTACAGTTATGGCAGTAACGATTCTATAGCTAAATATGAAAACTTTGATAAATCCAATAAGAAAGTTCGAGAAGTACAGTTTTATTTCAACGTCAAAAACCTAAGGGAGAAAGAAGTACATTTTGAAGCAGATACTTTGGAAATGACTTTTAAATACAAATACAACAACAAAAATCTAAAAACAGAAATGGTAGAATATCTTAAAGATACCATTTTTGCATTGAAATATGTCTATGAGTACAATCCAAAAGGGTTGCATATAAAAACATCTTTGTTTGAAAGAAAAAATAAACTTCAAACAGTAACAACCTATAAATACGATACCAAAGGAAGATGTATTGAGAGTAGAGAGAATGATTTTGAAGATATCGATACTAAATACCAACACACTTATGACACTAACGGAAGGCAAAATTCCTTTTTAATGCTTGGTAAAGACAATAAAATGATCATGCGCAATGATTTTGTTTTCGATGCCAATGGAAATGTAATCAAAGAAACCTCCAAAATAACTCAGATTAACTTTCAATCGGTTACTATCAATACCTATTTTTATGACAGTCACAAAAACTGGATTATCAAAACTAACACTTCTAAAAAAGAAACTAAAATAGTAAAAAGGGTTATTGAGTATTATTAAAATAAGTTGCGTTCAAAATTAACAACCGTAACAACGCTTTCGGTTTTGATTGTGTTTTCTTAAAAAAACTACCCTTTCTTCAACCATCCCGTCACACTCATTCTCCGTTCTTGCGTAACAAGTACTTCGTGTTCCAATTCATTGCTTTTAAAGAAAATGGTCTTTCCCTGAGTTGGCGAAATAGTTTGATTGTTATTGGTTTGATAAATCATCAGTTCCCCGCCATCTTTCAATTCCCACAAAGGATTCAAATAACTCACAACCGAATATTGTCGGCTGGCATCATCTTTAAACTGGTCTAAATGTTTTACATAAAAATCGCCCGTTTCATATAGCGAATAATGAAATTCATAACTCTTAATGTTCGTATAACACGTCTGGTTCAAATACAACACAAAAGCATCCATCTTGGCAAAAAAAGCATTTTCATGCACATTATTATGCTTTTTATCCAACCAAAAAATCTTGTCTTTGCGAATCAGTTTACTCTGTTGCCATAACGCATCATTGCCAACTCCAGCAGCTATTAGTGACTCCTCCTTTTGCAATGCCAACAAATTAGCAGCCAAATGTTGGCACAATTCATCGCTCAAAAAATGCTCCGAAATCCCAATCTTATTTGCTATAAAACCCGCAATCAATTCCTCAAAATCCGTTTCCATACACCAAATACTTGAATTGACAAGTTTGGGCAAGGTAGACTAATTAAAACGGGAAGCACTATTAGTTAGCTGTTATATTTACAACGCTAATTTAAATTTACTTAAAAGTATATGATTACAATAAATTAAAGGTTTGAAATTCAAATAGAATTAATGGAGAAAACAAAAGAAGAGTACTTCATAAAAAAAACTCATTCAATTTAGAATGAGTTTTTTTATGAATTGTATTACTAAACAAAATGTTTATTACGAACCAATCTGTTCTTTTTTATTTTGTCTTTTTACGACAATTGCCGAAATAATTACGCTTACTTCAAATATAAG
>CAIRNC010000141.1 GCA_903879875.1 uncultured Bacteroidota bacterium | reverse complement strand
GGCGTTGCTGAGGTGGTGAGGAGATTTATCTTGAACTAAAATTATTATAAATAGGAATTGCTTAATTCTCTTGCTGTGAGGTTATAGACTTATTATCACATCTTAAAAAGTTGATATTGTGTAGCTATTAACTTGTTTTTTAAAGATAATTATTTTTAATCCCAATAAAAATGAGGTAGAGTGGCCGCTTTACTAATTTTTAAGCACAATCAACTACAAATTATTTAAAATATGGAGTCGTCTGATTTGTTCATCTTCAGTTAGTCTTGTAGGTAAAAACAGTAACGACAACTGATTGTAATATTTTACATTTAACCTTTTAGAACGATTGGTTGCTAAATTTTTGTCAAATGTAATGAGGTATAAATTTGTCCTACTTCTAAATGCCTTATACTCTTGATTTGTAAATCCAACGAAGAGCAGTAAAACAATGGTAATAGCCTCATTAGAAACTTCAATATAATGTTTTTTATAGCTTACCGTGAGGTTAGAATGCTTTTTATTATCAACCAAATAGGCTAAAGCACAATTGAATTCTTCAATTTTCAGTAAGTTATATAAACTGCTATAATTGGGTATGGTTTTAGTATAAAGCGCTTCCATATTCGTTTTTGTTTGATAAAAATTCATTAGATTGTTTGTTGCATTTTGCATGAAGATTAGTCATTTGCTAGCACAAATTTTAGCGTCAATTTAACTTAATATGAAGGTCATACATAACAATGCTTCCTGCAACAGAAACATTCAAACTTTTTCTCTGTTGAATGTGCAAAGCTAAAAGTTGTGAGTGCCAAACTATGACGCTATAAAAAGAGATTCAAAATTATTGTAGTTTCCTCAAAAAAAGTTCCGCACAAGCCTTTGCATCACTCAAAGCCTCGTGATGGTTGAGGGTTATATTCATTTCACGACAACAATCGCTTAATTTTGTGGGTTTTATACCTTTGGCTCTGTATATTTTCACGGTACATTCCCATCGGGGAGCAATATTCAAATCGGCATAATCTAAACCGTAAAGTGCCATTGTTTTAGCCAAAACGGTTCTGTCAAAGCTTTCGTTATGGGCTACAATGAGTCGGTTTTCAAGACGTTTTTTTATTTCAGGGAAAACCTGGTCAAACGTTTTTGCATTTACCGTATCACGAGGATGAATGCCGTGAACAGCAATCGTGAACGGCGAATATTCGTTTCTGGGAGGTTTTATTAAAGTTACAAATTCATCAACGATAAGTCCGTTTTCAACAGTAACAATTCCCACGGAACAAGGGTGATGTCCAATGGCGGTTTCAAAATCGATGGCGGTGAAGGTTTTCATATGCTATAGGTTATGAGGTTTATAAAGTTTAAGAGGTTTATTTTTTTTAATTGAGTTTCAATACTGAGTTTTAGAATTTATTTACGGAACTATAATCCTGACCAATAATCACTGATACATTTGATTTGCTCTTTCGATTCGCCATTTGATATTTTCCCTCAATTTTAAAGGTTCTAGCACTTCGACCAACTCGCCATATTTCAAAATTTCTATTACAAAATCGAAGGTGGGATGGACAAAGAGTTCAATTTTAAAGGCGTTTGGAGTTTCTTCTAAAATCTTTTGTGAATGATGTATGGGCAATGATTTCAAGTAAACCGCTTGGCTTTCGTCAAATTTTAAAATGACTTTCTCAGCAGGTTCGTAGGTTTCTATACCAAAAGCATTTTCATAAAGTTGGTTTACATTAATCATTTTTGGGAGAAACTTAGTGAGTGTAATTTCTAAATTAAAAATACGATCCAACCCGAAATTCCGAATCTCATTTTTAGCAACATCAAAACAAATTAAATACCAACGGTGTTGCGCT